>JAMPEO010000044.1 GCA_023665105.1 Candidatus Gastranaerophilales bacterium
AGTCAAAATGGCTGTTGGTAGGGGAGCATGTTAGAGTTTAATATTGTAAATAAGTTACCTGATAATAAAGTTTTAATTAAAGAAAAACAAAAAAATGATACTGATGATAAATCATCAAGATATTTTATTGTAAATGAAGATATTTCAGATAAATTTATTAAAAGAAGAAAATCTCTTGACCATCGAAGAAAAGTTCATAATGTTGATTCGGTAATAGGTGCTATATGTTGCGGTATCTATACCTCTTTCATTGCTAAACCTGTAAAATCGTCCAAATTTATGACAGGGTTGATTAAATCTGCTGTAGGTATTGTAACAGCAATTGGTGCTTATAATATTTGTTCAAGTATTGATAAACTTTATATTGCTGAAAAGCAAAAAATTTCTTTGAAAAATTTTAAAGCTGAAGAAGTAACTAGTAAAAAAAATATGTCTTGGCAGGATTCGATTGCTGACAAATTGATAATTGAGTTATGATGATTTATCCACAGTTTATTGTTTGTTTGAATTTAGTTATGTTTAAGCTATAAGTTATTATTTTTCCTGTGTGAGATGCATATAACACTATTCAGATTCAGTTTATTTCATAATCTAGATTATGTCTATGTTTATGTATAATTAAAATGAATCTGAATAGTTTGATACAATCTATATTTTTAATCTGATATACTAATTAGTTTTTCTATCATAGCTTTTTTATAATTTGATGCTGCTTCCATTGCATTAAATAAGTCCATTCTTCCTTCAGGAACTAATGTTCCTCCACTAAAACTTTCTTCTAATCTTTTAGCACTGGCTTCATCAGGCATATCCAAATAGAATCTTTCAACATCTTTTCCGTTATTGGTTCTTATATCACAAGAAAATCTGCTATCAACTGCTCTTGCCATTGGTGGATTGTTTGTAAAAAATTCACCAAACTTTTCATTTTTTAATTTTATTGTTCCGTTCTCATCAAGAATAAAATGGTTTTCTTTTGACGCCTTTGCTTTTTCTACAGTCTTTGAAAGTTTATTTATCATCTTGGAGTCCCACTCCTTACAAAACTTTTCAACACCTTTTGGGTTTAAATACGCTGAGCCAAAACTAGTTGAGTTATAAGATGGGGTCATGTTCATATTGTTTTACTTTCATTATACAAATTTTACGTTTACCTTAAGTAAACTCAAGGTTATAAATTGCTATTATTTAAAATTATATAAAGAAATGTTACGTATGATGTGTCTAATACAAATGCTTGTGAAAAACTTTGATATTATTTAATTTTGTAATTATATTATTTTTATGGTATACCTAAACATGTTTTAGCTATTGAATATGAATTGAATTTTAAGGTGATTATGAATATTAAAAATGATGATAATTTAACTAAAAGTCTTGAAAAGTATTTGCTTGCTATTAGTTTAATTGAATCTGCAGGCAAGAAAAATATTAAAGTAAAAGATGTTGCAAATTATTTAAAAATTGGCGGTCCGTCAACGGCAGATGCCATAAAAACATTAAAGGAAAGAGGTTATATCAATTATGAACCTTACCAGGATATTACGCTTACTGCAAAAGGTATTGATAAAATAAATTTAAAAAAATATAGACAAAATACAATAACAAATTTTCTAACTAATGTTTTAGAGATTGACAATAATTTAGCAATGGTTAGTGCTGAAAATATTGAATTTTCTATTCCGGAGGTAGTTTTACAAAAATTTGTTCATTTTTTGGATTTTATGGAACAGTGCAGTTGTAAAGAACCTAAATGGGTGACGAGTTGTAAAAATAATTTAAGTAATGGTGAAATATCTCAAAAGTGCAGGGAATGTATTTCTTCAAGTAAAAAATCTTGTTGTTGTGGAGGGTGTTCAAGTGAAAAATAATAAAGGAACTATATTAGTTGGTATGTCAGGTGGAGTTGATTCTTCTACGACAGCATTGTTATTAAAGGAGCAGGGATATAATGTTATCGGTGCAACTATGGCAATTTGGGGTAAAGATGGAGTGTATAAAGAGATTCAAGACAAATTAAATAAATTACAAGTCAAGAAAACACATGGTGCTTGTTTAGGACCAGATGAAAAAGAGGATATTGAAGCGGCAAAAAAAGTATGCGAGGAAATTGGTATAGAGTTTCATGTTTTTGATTGTGCAAAACAGTATGAAGAAATTGTTTTAAACAATTTTAAAAAGGAATATCTTGCAGGAAGAACTCCTAATCCTTGTATTTGGTGTAATTCTTTAATTAAATTTGATGTTTTACCTTCATTAGCTAAATTAAACGGCATAGAATTTGATAAATTTGCAACAGGTCATTATGCAAGAATTGAAGAAAATAACGGTAAGTATTTATTGAAACGTGGTATTAGTCCTAATAAAGACCAATCATACTTTTTATATCGTCTAACTCAGGAACAATTATCAAAGATTTTGTTACCGCTTGGTGGTTATTCCAAAGAAGAAATAAGAGATATTGCAAAGAGTTATGGTTTAACCGTTGCTGATAAACCTGATAGTCAAGATTTTTACGAGGGTGATTATAACGAGCTTTTAGGGGTCAAGGATTTAGAAGGGAATGTTGTTGATGTCAACGGAAAAATATTGGGTAAGCATAAAGGTATATGGAATTATACGATAGGACAAAGAAAAGGGCTTGGTATAAGTTCAACAGAACCGCTTTATGTTATTGAGCTTAATAAAGATACAAATGAAGTTGTTGTAGGAGTTAAGGAAGATACATTTAAGGATAAATTAGTTGCAACAAAGCTTAATTGGATTGTTGATATTGATGAAACACAAGAGTTTACATGTACTGCAAAGATTCGTTCTACTCAGCAGCCAACAGAGGTGGTTGTTAAATTTATCGATGAAAAGAATATAAATGTTCAATTCAAAGATATGCAAAAATCAATTTCTCCGGGACAATCTATTGTATTGTATAAGGATGATATTGTTCTTGGTGGCGGAATTATTGATAAAGTTTAAGATGTAAATAAAGGTAAGCAGGAGAAATGAAGATGAATAAAGAAGAATTATTGAGATTATATGATATGAATTTGGAGGATTTAATAGAAAAATCTTCACAAATTACTAAAGAAAATTTTAATAATGAGGTAGAGGTTTGTTCGATAATTAGTGCAAGAACCGGAAAATGCAGCGAGAACTGTAAGTACTGTTCACAAAGTGTGCATAATCATGCTGATATTGTTTGTCATCCTTTGTTGTCAATTGAAGAAGTATATAATTCGGCAATTAAAGCAAAAGAAAATGGTGCTACAAGATTTTGTATAGTAACAAGCGGAAGAAGTGAACAAGGTGATGATTTTGATAAAATAATTGAGATGATAAAAGCTGTAGCTTCAATTCCTGATATACATTGTTGTGCATCTTTAGGGCTATTAAATGAAGAACAAATTAAAAAAATAAAAGAAGCAGGTGTTGAAAGATTTAATCATAATATAAATACCTCAAAAAATTATCATTCGGAAATATGTACGACACATAATTTTGAAGATAGAATCAATACTGTAAAAACCATTGTTAAAAACGGTATGGAAGCTTGTACAGGAGTTATCTTGGGAATGGGGGAAACTAAAGAAGATAGAGTTGATATGGCATTGGCGTTAGCAGAGTTAAACCCTAAAACCGTTCCTATAAATGTTTTAAATCCAATAAAAGGTACTCCGTTAGAAAATTATGGGGATAGAATTACCGAAGAAGAAGTTTTAAGAACAATTTGTATATTTAGAATAGCAATACCGAATGCTATTTTGAGATATGCAGGTGGAAGAAATACAAGGCTGTCTGTAGAAACACAAAAACTGGGTATTAAAGCTGGTATAAACGGGCTTCTTGCAGGTGATTATTTGACAACTGAGGGAGAGGAAGTAAATAAAGACAAAGAAATGCTAAAAAGTTTAGATTTAGTATTTTCTAAATAATATATAATAAAACGAGCCTGTTATTGAATAGGCTCGTTGTTTATCTGATTAGTTTATTTAGTTTTTATCAAACATTTGTTTAATACCGTCAACTGAACTTAGAATTCCGGTTGCTTCATAAGGCATATAAACAACTTTGTTATCTTGACCATCTGTCATTGTTTTTAGTGTTTCAAGATATTTCATTGCTATAAGATATTTGTCAGGTTGTCCTTTATCTGCAAGGGCATTGATAATCTTTTCAATAGCTTGTTTTTCACCATCAGCTTCAACCACTCTTGCTTGGGCTACACCTTCGGCTTTTAATATTGCTGCTTGTTTTTCACCTTCTGCAATATTTATTGCGGATTCTTTTTCGCCTTCAGCTTTTAGAATAGCTGATTTTTTCAAACCTTCTGCTTCCAAGATTGCTGCACGTCTGTCACGTTCTGCTTTCATTTGTTTTTCCATAGCTGTTTGAATATCAACCGGTGGAATAATATCTTGTAATTCTACACGGCTTATTTTCACGCCCCATTTATTAGTTGCTTCATCAAGAATTGTTCTTAATTCTTGGTTGATTTTATCTCTTGATACAAGAGTTTCATCCAAATCAATCTGACCAACAAGGTTTCTTAAGGTTGTTTGTGTCAATTTTTCAATAGCATCAGGTAAATTTTGGATTTCGTAGACTGCTGATTTTGGATCAACAATTTGGAAGTATAATAAAGCATTGATACTGATTGAAACATTATCTTTTGTGATAACGTTTTGACGTGGAAAATCATAAACTGTTTCTCTTAAATCAATTCTATCAATTTCCCTGATATAAGAATATGTTTTTCCATCAAGTCCTTTTTGAGTTGTTTTCCAAAGAATACCTCTTTTTGTTTCAATAATTGGGATTATAAAATTGAATCCTGATTCAAGGATTCTATCGAATTTACCTAATCTTTCTACAATTACTACTTCTGCTTGTTTTACAATAATTGCACCTTTTACAACAAGGATTACTGCAAAAACTACTAACAATGTTAATAACATCATAATTTCTCCTTTTATAAATTATATTTTTTCAACATACATAATAAGACTTTCGTTTCTAATTATTTTTACTTCTGTATCAACAGGAATTTCTGTTTCTTCATCTGTTCTGGCTTCCCAACGTTCGCCATATATTGTGATTGCTCCGGCATATTTTGTTACAGGAACTATCACTTTTACGGTTTTACCGATGTATTTTTCTTCTATACCTGTTTTTGTATCTTTATTGTTTTTTATATTCATCAATAGGGGGCGAATTATTGTCAATGCACCTATTGATAAGATTACAAATGCAACAATAAGAAACGTAAAATTATTGATAAATAATGCAAGAATTGCAGTGATTATTGCAGATATTGCAAAATTTAAAAAGAACATTGCAGGTGTAAAAATTTCTAAAATTAGGAATAACAGACCAACAATAAGCATAACTTGCCACATAGTAAACATAACACACCTCTTTTAAATTGTATAAAAGTACTTACTCTATCACAGGGTAAGTACTTTTAAAATAAAACATAATAAATAATTATCTATTGATAACTTCGTTAATATCTTTAACCATTTCATCAGGGTCGAAACCGTGAACTTTAGCACCTGCTTCAAGGTTTTCAAATCTTGCAGCTGCACAGCCTAAACAACCTAGACCATATTTAGCAAAAACTTCTATGCTTTCAGGGAATTGTTGTGCTATGTCAAGGATTCCCATTTCTTTTGTAACTTTTTTTTCCATATTCTAACTCCTTATGTTGACTTTTTAAAAACCATCATTAAATAAATTATATAACAAAATGAGAGGTTTGAACATATGGAGTTTTTGAAAAATTTTTTAAAGAATGACACTACAGTAATCGGATTATGTGACTTGAAACGTCGTCAAGCATTTAATTCATTTAATTTTTCACGGCAGTATAATTTTAACCAGCCGTTTTGTCCTGTGCCTGAGCAGGTAATGTTTGCGGGAGCAAAATTCTAATCCATATTATTATATAAAAAAGCAGTCGGACAATGAAGATGGTTATGAATACATAGGTTGAAAGACAAATTTTTTGAAAAAAAGTCAGTATGTCTGATTGCTTTTCCTTTCAAAAAAACAGGTACCAATTTTTTGATACCTGTTTTTGAGATTTATTTTATTTATCTTTTGCAATCATCTCTCTTAGAGCTTCGACAGCTACTTTAATTGCTTTATCTGTGTCGTGGATTACAGGATTTTCAAGTCCTTGTTTTTCTCGTTCTTGATTAGCTACTACAAGAAAGACTGAGCCAACTCTTACTCTTAGATAACTTCCGACAATGAATAATGCTGCTGATTCCATTTCTGACGCAAGGCAGCCCATTTTTAACCATGCATTCCATTTGTTCTGTAGTTCGTAATTTACAGGCATTTTTTCAGGTTCGTGCTGACCATAGAAAGAATCTTTACATTGAACGACTCCGGCATGATATGGAAATTCAAGTTTTTTTGCGGAATCCACAAGTGAGTTTACTACATCTAGGTTTGCTACAGCAGGAAATTCTATTGGTGCATATTCTTTTGTAGTGCCTTCCATTCTGATAGCTCCTGTGGCAATAACAACATCTCCGCCTTTTACATCAATATCCATTCCTCCGCAGGTTCCTATTCTGATGAATGTATCAGCTCCTGCTTTAACAAGTTCTTCCAATGCGATTGATGCAGATGGTCCGCCGATACCTGTAGAAGTTACACTGACTTTTACTCCGTCTAAGTATCCTGTATATGTTACATATTCACGGTTATCTGCAACAAGTTCCGCGTTATCAAAATATGCAGCTATTTTTTTGCAACGTTTCGGGTCACCGGGTAAAATAACATATTTTCCAACGTCACCTTCTTTTACTGCTATATGATATTGAAGACCATTTTCTGCATATTTCATAACTAACTCCTTTTGCTATATAGTACTCTGGGGAACCTCAATCTTATCACGTTTCTGGTGTTTATGTCAATTTTTGATACTTATTAAATATAAGCATTTATGATAATATATTTTATATGGAAGAACTTAATTTACGAAATTATGCACATATTGGAGATGCTGTTTGGGAACTTTTTGTTCGTAAATATACAGTTTATAAAACACAAAATCTTAAAAATCTCCATAAGTTAACTACTGATAGAGTTAAATCTTCTTATCAAGCTTTTTTACTTAATTTTTTGGATGAATTTTTGACAGAAGAAGAACATGAACTTGCAAGACGTGCAAGGAACTGCCCGATTCCTGTTGCACGTAAAAATAATCAAGCAGAATACAGGCTTGCAACTGCTTTTGAAGCTCTGGTGGGTTACTGGTATTTGGAAGATGAAACAAGGTTGGATGAAGTTTTAGATAAGTTAAAGAAAGAATTCTTTAGCGAATAATTTTTAAACATAGTTCATCAAAAACTATGTCGTTTTTCATCCCAAGTTTAACTTCTTTTTTAGCGTTTTCTACAGATTTAATATCCTCTATTAAGAATGTGTTTTGCGGGTTTGATTTTAAAACCGTAAGCATATAATTTTGAAGTTGTTCCAACACTGTATAAGTCGGATTTTCATCAGCTAATTCTGATAATTTTTTGGATATATTAAAAGCTTCTGCTCTTTTTATTTCCCAATAATTTGTGAAAGTATTTTCTATTAGATTGTAATCATAATTTTGTCTTTCTTTTGCCGGTACAAAAAAGCATTGTGAACGTGAAATTATAGTAGAGATTAAGTCTTCTCTGTCTTGGGTTAGGAATATAAATGTTATTCTTTCATCAGGTTCTTCGATAACCTTTAATAAAGAGTTTGCAGCAGCTTCTTGCAAATTAAACTGATTTAATCCGGCAATATTATCTTCATCGTCTTTATCACAAAAGATAAATACTCTATGAAATTCTGAGCTTGTAATAAGTGAATTTCTAATCATTTCAGATTGTTTTACTGATATAACTGTGGTGGAATTATCATCAGCAGGTTTGTTATCTTTTCTTGATATTGTTAATACAGCAGGATGAGTTCCTTCTCGTATCCATTGGCAGTTTAAGCATTGACAATTATCAGATTTATCTCCTGTACAATTTAAAAGTCTTGCGATTTCCATAGCAAGTGTATATTGTGCATTCAAGTCTGTTCCATAGAATAAAATACTATGAGAAATTTTTTGTTCAGGGTTATTTATTCCTGTTTCAAAATAGTTTGTTAAGAACGGATATTTATCTGATAATAGCATTTTCCAACTCCTCTACAGGGCTGAATGCTTGTCCTGTTTTTATTTTGTATTCTGCTTCTGTCAAATTTTTTCTTAAATTAACAAGTTCTCTTGGCTTGATATTTTTAAGTTTTTCTAATGTTTTCTTAACAACAAATTCGTGTTGTCCTGTTTGTTGTCCCAGTTCGGCACAGCTCATATTCTTTGAGTTTAATTTTAGGAAAATCCATTTCTTCAATAATGTTTGGATTGGTGCCAGTATTTCCATAGGATGTTTTTTATCTAAAAGTTTTCGCATTTCTAGTAATGCCCGACCTTTTTCACCTGCCATAATATAATCTGTTAGATTAAATAAATCCTGATTGGATATACAAACTTCATTAACCATTTCTTTTGTTATTGTTTTGTTAGGATATGCAAGTAATTGAAGTTTATCAAGTTCAATATTATATTGACGCAAATCATTACCAACATTTTCTATAATAAGATTTGCTGCGTCATTTTGAACTGTTACTCCTTTTTCTTTCCCCATTTTATTTATCCAGCTTATTAACTCTGCTGTTTTGTATGTAGGAATTGATGGAAATTCTTGTTTATTGAACTTTGATAAAAGTTTAAAGATTTTTCTTCTTGAGTCCGGTTTTTTCTTTTTGTCTTCTTTTGGATATTTTGCGACAAAGAAAATATCTAACATATCAGGATTATTTTCTAACGCTGATGAAATCTCGTTAATTTGTTTGTCATCAAGTGAAGCAGATAATAGTTCAAAACAGTTAATAACTATCATCATTTTTCCAAACATCATTGGTTGTGTTCTTAAAACAGATACTAAATCAGGAAATGAAAGTTTTTCGTGTACTGCATAATTCATTGCTGAAAAATTTGCATCAAGCTTTGACCGGAACTTTTGAAGTTCTAAGTCTATTAAATAATCTTCATCTCCATAAAAAAAGTACACAGCCATAATTCTTATTATACAATAAAATTACTGTTTGATGTAGAATAGTAACTAAGAGTAAATATTTGTATTAAAGGAATAAATAATATGCTTAAAGGAAATGAAATAAGACAGTTATATTTAGATTTTTTCAAAGATAAACATCAGCACACGGTTGTAGAAAGTTCAAGCCTTGTGCCGGATAATCCTACAGTTTTATTGACAACTGCGGGAATGTTACAGTTTTTACCAATCTTTTTAGGTGTTGTGAAATCACCGTATGATCCTGCAAGAGCTACATCTTGTCAAAAATGTGCAAGAGCAGGCGGAAAAGATTCTGATATTGAAAATGTTGGTAGAACTCCACGTCACCATACTTTTTTTGAAATGTTAGGAAATTTTTCTTTTGGTGATTATTACAAAAGAGAAATTATTCCTTGGGCATGGGATTTCGTGACTAATGTTCTAAAACTCGATAAAGACAGACTTTGGATAACAATATTTGAAACAGATGACGAAGCTTACGATATCTGGCGAGAAGTTGGTGTTCCTGCTGAACGTATTAAGCGTAAAGGTAAAAAAGACAATTTCTGGGGTCCTCCTGGAGCATCAGGTTCTTGTGGTCCTTGTTCAGAAATTCACTATGATTTAGGTGAAGAATATAAATGTGACCATCCAAATTGTGGTATTGATACTTGTGAATGTGACCGTTGGGTTGAAATTTGGAACCTTGTATTTACTGAGCTTTATCAAGATGAAGAAGGAAACCAATCTCCGCTTGAAAGCAAAAACGTTGATACAGGCATGGGCTTGGAACGTATTACAATGGTTTGTCAGGGCGTAGCTTCAACATTTGAAACAGATTTGTTAAGACCAATCTTAGACGAAGTTTGCAAGATGGCTGGTGTTGAATACAAAAAATCTGAAAAAACAGATGTTTCGCTCAGAATCATCACAGACCATGCAAGATGTGTTTCTTTCTTGATTTCTGACGGTGTTATTCCGGGTAATGAAGGAAGAAGCTATGTGCTTAGAATGATTCTTCGTCGTGCACTTCGTCACGGTAAAATTCTTGGTATGGATTTACCATTCTTGTATAAGTTAGTTGATGTAGTTGTTGATAACTATGGTGAAGCTTATCCTGACTTGGTTAAGAATAAAACTAAAATCATTGATACTATCAAGAAAGAAGAAGAACGTTTTGCTAAAACTCTTGATAGAGGTTATAAAATGCTCGATGAATTTATTGAAACGAAAAAAGATATCGATGGTGAAAGTGCATTCAAGCTTTATGATACTTATGGCTTCCCATTTGAACTTACAAAAGAAATTGCAGAAGAAAATGCCTTGAATGTTGATGAAGCAGGTTTCAAGGTGGCAATGCAGGAACAAAAAGACCGTGCTAAAGCTGCAACTGCAAAAATCAGTGTA
>JAMPEO010000045.1 GCA_023665105.1 Candidatus Gastranaerophilales bacterium
AGAAGTTGGTCAGTTATTCGGAGTTACCCGTGAACGTATCAGACAGATTGAAGCTAAAGCTTTAAGAAAATTACGTCACCCTAACCGTCGTAAAAAATTAGAAGAATACGTTGAAAGTTAATAAATTTAACAATTTATAAAAAATACTTGTATTCTTAATTATTTTAGGGTATTTTATTAGTACACTAGAAGATAGGAAGGACTAATTATGTCAAAACAATGTGAAGTATGTGGTAAAAAACCACTTAAAGCAGCAAAATTAACTTTTTCTCATAAACAAATCGTTCACAGACAAACACCTAATTTACAAACTATTAAAGTTAATGTAAATGGTAACACTAAAAAAATGACAGTTTGTACATCTTGTTTAAAAGCCGGAAAAGTTCAAAAAGCTGTATAGGCTAAAATTTAGAATTTAACAAAAAAGAGAACACAACACGTGTTCTCTTTTTTGTTGCGAAATTAAGAGAATAGTTGATTAAGTAGTTGGTTGGCTTTGCTAATTTGATAAATATGTAACATATACAATGCTGAACTGCGGATTTTGCGTAGAGTGAGTGACGAAGTCACGAAACTCGAAGTAGCACGGAGCAAAGCGAACAATAGTTTGCAACGCAAACACAGTGAGCGACTGCGAAGTGGAGAGCAATAATCCAAGAGGGTTTCAGCATCTATTTTTTATCTGTTTATGGTGATATTACGATTGTGAATTTTGTTCTACGAAGTACAACATAGTCAGGATGAGAATGTAAACGAAACACAACGGTGTGTTTTTGTTAAAATTGGATTATGAAAGAACAGCAAATTTTATCAGTAATAACAAGTATCATCGGAGATAAATATATTGGTGATGACTGTGCATATTTGAGAGATTTGGGTATTGTTGTCACTCAAGATAGTCTGATTGAAAATATTCATTTTGATATGAAGTATACAAATCCATATCAGCTTGGCTATAAATCTGCGATGGTAAATATTAGTGATATAGCTGCATCTGGTGGCATTCCTAAATATATTACGGTTGGGCTTTCTCTACCCAAAAGTATTGAGATAAAATTTGTTGAAAATTTTTATAAAGGATTATCTGATGCTTTAGATGGGATAGAAATTATAGGCGGAGATATTACTTCTTCTGATAAAATTATGATTTCAATAACAGCTATCGGAATGGCTGACGGCAGAAAAATATCATCAAGAACCGGTGCAAAAGAAGGATATGCAATAGTTGTGAGTGGGGTACATGGATCTTCTGCCGGTGGTTTAAAGCTGCTTTCTAAAGGTGTTTTTACCCCAAAAAACCTTATTGATGCACATCTTTTGCCAAAAGCACAAGTTAAACTTGCGGGTGAAATCGCAGAAAATATGCAAGTCGATTATGGAATGATGGATAGTTCTGACGGACTTGCTGATGCACTTTTAAAGCTTGCTGATTCCAGTAACCAAACACTTGTTATTGATTTTGATAAGATTCCTTTTGATAAGAATTTGAAAGATTTATTTCCGAATGATTACATTGATATGATTTTTTATGGCGGAGAAGATTATCAGCTTGTTGCTGCAATTCCTAAGGTTTTAGCAAAAAATATATCCGGATTAACGATTATAGGAACCGTAGAAAAACGGGAAGAAGATGTATCTGTGATAGTTAATATTGATGATAAGCAAATGTTTTTAAATTCTGAAAAATGTTTCAATCATTTTAAAGAATAGCGGTTTGAACATAAAACCGCTATTTTGCTAATCTTCCTTTTCGCTAAGAATTTCTTTTGCTTCTTCAAGACCTTCTTTATAATGTTTTTCTTCATCGGATGATAAGAGTTTGAGCAAATGTAAAAAGTTTCCGACGTGAACTTTTTCATCATCTGCTATTTCGTGTAAAAGTTTTTGTGCGTCTTCATTATCAATAGATTCTTCGAGTTGTTCGTATAATTGAATAGCTTCAAATTCTGATGCAATACTAAAACGAATTGCTCTTATAAGTTCTTCATGAGTAAGTATTGTATCGTTGTCATTTCCCATAAACGGGGTTGAAAATTCCGGCATAATAATTTCTCCTATGTTAAATATACACAGGTATTTTTTATGAAATTTATATTAGACACATCCCTCAATATGGCAATTTAGTACGAATTATTTGTTATTTTTAAGAAGCTCAACAAATTTATCAAATGCAGTGCGGGTACAATTTACAAGTTGATTATTGAAACTATTTCTACGTTTTCTTATAAAATTGCCTTCAGTTGTATCTTTTCGTTTTCTATTAAAATAATTTCTATCAATAAGTTGCTTTTGAATTATATTATCAACAATTTCGTTATAATCTTCTTTATGTGCTTCTTTTATCTTTTCAAGCGGTTCGCCTTTTGTCAAATCGTAAAAAGCTGCCATTTGAGCAGTTCTATGTCTTCCGGAGTTACAATGGAATAATGTTTTACCACCTTTTTCTCCATTAGCTTTTACATCCTGTGCCACTCTTTCAAAGTGTTCAAGTGTTGGATATTGATCGTGTAAATGGCTGTATGCGTCTCTTATGTATTTTATTCCTAATAGTTTTGCAGCAAATCTTTCTATAAATTTCATTCCAAAATTACTGTAATGCCTGAAATCATAAATCTGATTTACACCTTCTTTTTTAAGTTGTATAAGATTTTTTATTGATGGGTGAGGACCTCTAATTAGGTAATCATCAACTTTTGTATATTTTTTAGGTAATGCTTTAAAACCGATATAATTCGGTTGAGAATATGAATTAGAATAGTTTGTTGATGTTATATTCATACGTGCATTAGTAACGTTTCTAAAAAAAATTTTTTGCTATTTAAGACTCAACAGATTTTGCTTTAAACAAATTTCTTTTTTTAAGGAAGTTATAAACTCAGGTCTGTACAAAAACCCTAAATGAGCACCATTATTAAATAAAACAGTTTTTGTACCTGAATATTGTTTGAGTTGATGTAGTTGTCTTACATTTGCAAGGTAATCATCCATTGCATGATAAATTTTATAGTTATCAGCGTTTCTTAAATAACTTGATATATGGTGCAGGCTTGCAAGTTCATTTAATTCGTCAGTCGTTTTATCTGATAATAAATATTTATGTGCATAATCGCTATAATTCATATTATTCAGTTTTGTATATATGTCAGATTTATTATCTTTTGGTGCTTTTTCCAGTGTAAAAATTAAATCTGAAAGTTTTTGATGTAGTATAAATCCGGTAATTAACTTTGCTTCTTCATCGCTAAATGGCAGGGAGTTTATATTTCTATCTACCGTATCTTGTTTTTGTGCAAGTTGAATGATTTTAGCTGCTGTAAGTGCAACTTTTTCTTTTAATGTTTCAGGTGTTTGTTTCCATTCTTCTGTATTTTTATCTATTTGATTCATAGCATACATAAGTTCCACAGGTGGACAAACTGCTATATATTTATTATGTTGTTCTTCATCATTTGGATTAAACTCGTTTTGTGCAATAAATAATGTCATCAATGCACCAAATGATGTTCCCATAACTGTCTTGTTAGTAAATTTATGATGATGTTTTTCTTCTAATGAGCTTATGATTTTATCTGTTAATAGTTTTACATAATATGCATCTACTGTTGGAATTCCGGGATGGAAGTTGTCAGGCATACTTTTTACAAATTCCCATTGGAAATGGCTTCCAAGTATTATTACAGAATACCCTTCATCATAAAATATTTTGGCAAGTGTTGCCGAATGTGATGACATAATTCCTTCTCCTATGGATGGATAAATTACCGCCAGTGGTGAAGTTTTATTTTTTTGAAGAATATATTTAAATTTATAATTCTCTTTACCTTGAATTATATTGATAGAACTAAGTTTAAGTTTGTTATAGAATCCACGATTCCAAATCGAAAATTCTGCCCAAAAAGAGTCTTTTATTCCTTCTGTTTCAAACAATGCTGTTCGCATTGAATCAATGACAGGTGTTTGGGGATTATAATTAGATAAAACGATATCCGGTGTTAGTTTAATATTATCTAAAAAATGTTTTTTTGAACTCGGTTCTCTTAGAATAATATCAATTTCATTGGCATTGCCCTGTAATACTCTTTCAAGGTTTGTTTCTTCATCTATATTATGGTTTACATCCATAACGTTTGTATTTGTTTTTTCCTCATTACCAGTATTAGTTTTTTTGTTTTTAATCCATTGTGTAATAAGGTTTGTTCTGTCTAGATTAGTACATTTTATATAGTTTTCAAGCCCATAAAATTTTCGTGCTATATCATAAGGATCAGCATAAGTTGATTCAACCATTTTAACTATTGGCTGCATAAAATATGTCCGATTTACCATAATTGCTGCTTTTACTGCTGCGATTGCCGGAGTTGCAATATATGATGATGGGTTTAATGCAGTATCTAATAATCGTCCTAATAAATCTCTCGGGGTTGTAGATGAAATAAATGGCATTACCAGATAACAGCCTGATTTAACTTTACATTTTGCAAGTGCTTGTTCCATATTTTCTTGAACAGGTTCAAGCTCCAAGATTTTTTTCGCAGGGTCAAACATTCCTCCAAGACCTATTGTTGTATTTACAAAAAATCTTATGGTTTCGTCTTTTGAAGCTTTAAAATCTTTTTGTACAAGTGTGCTCATTAGTCTTATTGGGTATTCAATATTGTGTGTAATACCTGAAATTCTATCCATTCCGTATTTTGGCATTATAGAGGACCACAAAATGTGTACCGGACGTATTGCATATTTGTTTAGTTTTAAATTAAAATTAAAAACTTTTCGATTGAATTTTTCGAACTTATCCTTTCCAAGATAGATATTTGTATAATCAGGATATTTAATATTCTCGGCATTTGGTTCTAACGAAAAAACATAGCTCTGATTAACGGTAAACAAACAAAATACTATAGCAATTACTGCTATTTTATTATTTTTTATAAACATTTTTGCTCCTAACGCTCTTTAGATTTTGTTTTTATTCTATTTGTGTTGTTAGGAAAAAACATTGCTCTATAGGGTACTGAACTATATACATTCAAATGTGATTTTAAATAGCAAAAGCTAAATCAAGTTAAATAGTTCTTGATAAGTATCAATGACAATAATATTTTTATTAATTTGTTCCGCTGTGATGTTTAATACGGTTGAATTTTCTTTTACAGCATAAACTGGTATTTTATTTTTTAAACATTCAAAAACAGGTATTGAACCGAGACAATTATGAGGCATTATAAGGAAATCAAGGTTTGAAACAGACAGACCATTTTTGTTATCAATGTGTGGTGCTTGTGAAAGCCCGAGTAATATACAAGGCAGATAAGTAGGTGTTATGTATTCAGCAGAACATCTCGGGTCAACTATTTCTTGTGAGATTGTTATGTCATCAAATGCCGGAGAGTGTGCACAAGGTACTTTTAATTCTCTGGAAATATAATGTGAGATGATAGCTTCCACTCCGCCAACAGGATCCACTCCAACACCGTTTGCATAATCATCAAAATCGTCTTCTTTGAACCTGCAAACAATAGCTAACGCTTCTGCACCTTGCTGTAATAATCTTTTACCTGATTCAAGAATTGTGGTTATATTTTTTACAGAGCCTGTTGATATTTCAGATGAATCAACTTCAAACTCGACTCCGGCTTCTTCATCAGTAATATCATATCCGATAATATCGCAGCCATATATGGTTTTTACAGCGTTAATCGTATTTATATGAACGTTTAAAATACCTTGCGGAATAGCTTTATCGAAGATTACACCAATCTTATTTTTTTTATTTACAGGAACTAAATTACAGTTACCTTTGAAAAACTCATCAAGTGTATAACCTTCCACATATAGCATTTCTGGTGTAATTCCTGAAAAACATCCTGCATTGACAACATTGGGATTTACTATAAGCTGAGCTTTTGATGCAAATTTTCTAGCCCAAAAACTTGCGTCACCCGCATAACCTCCTATTGATGCACCGACTCCTGTCGGAACTATAAATGCTCCTGTCTTCATAAGCCAAGAATACTATAAAAACTTACTAAAGTGAATAGTTTAGTAAGTAGTAAATAGTTATTAACAATAAAAATTATGCTGTTGCACCACCTGTGCTGGCACCGGAACTTCCTGTAGAAGAGCCTCCAGTAGGAGTTGAGCTTCCGCCTTCGCCTCCGCCTGCTGCAGATTCTGCTCCTTCTATTGCATCAATATTTCCTTCAACGCTTTCTTTTACTAATCCATTATCTTTCATAATAGCATCTGATAATTTCTTAGTATTTTCACCCATGATTTTTGTTTCTTCACCTTGATCAATAGCTTTACGTGCAACGTGCTTACGACCAAAATGGTACCATTTAGCACTGGATTTCAATTCTTTTCCTGCTTCTAGAGTTTCTGTACCGGTAACAATAGATTGTTTTGCATGTTGTGATGTGTCATTTAGAACATTAAGCATTGAATCAAGAGAATCGTCTATTTCGTATAATTCTTCTTTTGCATTTGCTGCCATGATTAAAACTTTTGTACGACCTTTAAATTTTGCATTTTCGTCATTAGCTGCTGTTATTCCTGCATTAAATGCTGAAAAGAATTTTTGACCTTCTTGGAATTTATTTGAACCAAAACGCATACCAAGGAAGCTACCCTTGTAACCGTCTTTCATGTCGCCCATGATTTCATTAAGTACTTGGCTAACGGCACTTTCTTCGCCATTGCCATCAGCTTCATCTTCAGGCTGTTCTTGTGCAAATGGAGCTATCATTGCGATATTTACCATATCTTCAAACTCCATATCTCTACTAATTTTAGTTAATATTTTACATTTTGTTTTTTTACCAACTCCTAACTCATCTAACATAGCAGAATATGAAACAACATCTTCTCCTTCGCCGCCAACACCACCGGCTCCTGATTCACCGTAGGTTGTTGTAGAATTAGGATTTGTTTGAATCTCATTATTTGCCCAATCAAGTATTTCTTGTGGTACATTCCAATTTTGAGTATTATAACCGTCAACAATCTCTTGTGCGGTCATTTTTTTAAGAGTTGTTTCAGATATATTAACTCTACCATCACCGGAATCAGTGACTGTGGTTGATGTTGGGGTTGTACTGTTTACTGCTTCAACTGCCATTTTAACTCACGTGAAATAATACTCTCTTTTTTTTATAAAGTATTTCTATTTATCTTGATTTCAACACTTAATCTTTTTGTAACATGAATTTACAAAATGGTCTGATATTGAAATACAGCTAAAATACTCTCGAATTAGTAGAAAAAATATCTAACGTATGTAACAATGTTGCTGAAAATGTCTCTTTTACTTGAAAGCTCTCGTATTACTCCTTTATACGAGGGCTTATTTTTGTGAAAAATTGCTACTATTCATTATTAGATTTTTAAGTTATAATTATTCTTGTAAGAGAAAGTATAAAGAAAAGAAATTCGGCTATCGAGCAGCCGAAGAAAGAAGGAAAAATGATACCTGAAACAAAAACAATGCAGATTGAAATTGGCGGTAAGACAGTAACAATCGAAACCGGCAAGTATGCTCAATCTACTAATGGTAGTGTTACAGTAAGATGTGGTGACACAATGTTGTTTGTTCATGCAGTAGTGAGCAAAGAACCTAGAGTTGGGATAGATTTCTTCCCATTACTAATTGATTATGAAGAAAGAATGTCATCTATCGGTAGAATACCTGGTGGATACAATCGTTCAGAAGGTAAAGCAAGTGACAAGGCTATTCTTGTTTCTCGTTTGATTGACAGACCAATCAGACCGCTTTTCCCTAAAGGATATAGAAACGATATTCAAATCGTTGCACAATTATTCAGCTATGACCAAGAAAACCAACCTGATACATTAGCTATGTTAGGTGCTTCTTGTGCTCTAATGCTTTCAGGAGCTCCTTTTGAAGGTCCTATTGGTGCTGTTAGAGTTTCTAGAGATGCTGAAGGTAACTTTATCGCTAACCCTACTCATAAACAAGCTAAAGAATCAGACTTGGATATCGTTGTATCAGGTACTCATGATAGCGTTATCATGGTTGAAGCTGGTTGTAAATTTGTTTCTGAAGACGATATTATGAATGCTGTTGAATTCGCTCAAGCTGAAATCAGAAAACAATGTGACGCTCAAGTTGAATTCGCTAAACAATGTGGTGTTGAGAAACAAGAATTTGTTAACCCTTACGATACAACTGAATTGAAAAACTTAATCAATGAAGTTGCTTATGATATGATTTCAGATGCTTATCATAATTTTGATAGAAAATACAGACAAGAAAAATTAGAAGAAGCTAAGAAATTGGTTAAAGAAAGAGTAGAAGCTCTTCCTGAAGACCATTATATTCACCAAATCATTGAGGAAACAGGAATCGACTTTGTTGCAGAAGAATTTAAAGCAACAGAAAAGAAAATTATGAGAGCAATGATTCTTGATGAAGGTGTTAGAGCTGACGGACGTAAATCAAACGAAGTTCGTCCTATCTGGTGTGAGGTAGGAGTTATTCCTCGTGCACATGGTTCTGCTGTATTTACAAGAGGTCAAACTCAAGTATTGTCTGTTGCAACATTAGCAGGTCCTGCTATGAAACAAGAACTTGATGGCGTTGACCCTCAAACAGAAAAAACTTATATGCACAAATATATCTTCCCGGGTTTTTCTGTAGGTGAAGTAAAACCTTTAAGAGGACCAGGCAGACGTGAAGTTGGTCACGGTAACTTAGCTGAAAGAGCTAATATCCCTGCACTTCCAACTCAGGAAGATTTTGGCTATACAATCCGTGTTACATCTGATGTATTAGAATCAAACGGTTCTACATCTATGGCATCAACTTGCGGCTCTTCAATGGCATTGATGAATGCAGGTGTACCGGTTAAATGTATGATTGGCGGTGTGGCTATGGGTATGATTAAGGAAGAAGGCAGAGAACCTGTTGTTCTTACCGATATTCAAGGTATTGAAGACTTCCTTGGTGATATGGACTTCAAAGTTACAGGTAACGACGATGGTATTACTGCACTTCAAATGGATATGAAAGCTAAAGGTATTCCTAATGAAACATTAAGAAGAGCTTTAGGTCAAGCTAAAGAAGGCAGACTTCATATTCTAGGCGAAATGAGAAAAGCTATTACCGAACCTGGACCTATGTCACCATTTGCACCTAGTATTTCTACAATGACTATTCCTACAGAAGATATTGGAACAGTTATCGGACCTGGTGGTAAACAAATCAGAGCTATCATTGAAGCTTCAGGTGCAGAAATTGATATCCAAGACAGTGGTATTGTTACAATTACTTCTAACGATCAAGAAGGTGCTGCAATAGCTAGAAAAATGATTCAAGACCTTACTTTTAAACCAGAAGTTGGTATGGTATTAAAAGGCAAAGTTGTAAGAATTATTCCTATTGGTGCTTTCGTTGAGTTAGGCGGTGGTAAAGACGGTATGGTTCACATTTCTCAAATCTGTAAGGAAAGAATTGAAACTATTGAACCTCACGTTAATATCGGCGATGAAGTAATCGTTAAGATTATAAAAATCGATGAAAGAGGAAGAGTTAACCTTACTATCAAGGGCGTTTCTGATGAAGAAAAAGCTCAGTTTGGTGCTCCTCAAGAATAGTTCGGGCTTTAGGCTTATAACTAAAAAGAGAGTTGAAATTTTCAACTCTCTTTTTTATTTTAAAAAAATCTTAATATTTTTATTCTGTTAACATCCAATCAGGTAATGTTGTATCGTATAATTCTTGGAGTTCCTGCTCCAAATTATCAAGTGCTTCTTTTGCTTCTTTATTAGCAGGATTAAGTCTGTATGCCATACTAAAATCACTTTTGGCAAATTGTTTGTTATCCAGTTTTAAATATGCTAAACCTCTTTTATAATATGCCATAGAGTATTTAGGGTTTTGTTCTATTGCTTTAGTGAAATCTTCAATTCCCTCTTCATAATTACCAAGTTTACACTTTGTCTGCCCCATATTGTAGTATGTGTCAGGTGCATAATTACATAGCTTTATTGCTTTTTGATAATCTTCTAGAGCACCTTTATAATTCTTTAAGGCATCTCGAACAATACCTCTGTTAGCATAAGCATTTTTTGCTTTTTTATCATATCTGATTGCAAGATTAAAATCTGCCTGTGCACCAAGAAGATTGTTGTTTTTATAGCGTGTAATGCCTCTGCTTATATATATTTTTGCATCTTTTTTGTTCAAGTTTACGGCTTTGTCAAAATCTTCTAATGCTTCTTCGTAATTTTTGCGTGCGTACCATACACGACCTCTCGCATAATATATATCAGAACTTTTAGGTTCAAGTTCTTCTGCTTTTGTAAAATCTTCAATCGCACTTCCAAAATCTTTCAGACAAAATTTCAAAAACCCTCTTTTAATATAAAGATTAGCTTTTTCAGGACTTTTGTCTATTTTTTTATCGTATTTTTTTATTTGTTTAATAAGCTGTGCATCTGTTAAAATATTCTCATGAGAATATTTTAACAGATGCACAGCT
>JAMPEO010000046.1 GCA_023665105.1 Candidatus Gastranaerophilales bacterium
ATACGTCCGAACAAGCAATTTTAATTTTTGCAAAAGGATAAAACTGTATCGGGTTTGTCGTAACCTTTTCCAAAAGTTTTTTACGCAAAAACTCTTTACCATTGTCCAATATAGAATAATAGAAATATGGTTTCCCGCCCTCTGAGAAAAACTTATCAGCTTTAATAAATCCTTGTTTCTCCAGACGCTTAAGAGCAGGCTGAATAGTACCAAACCCAGGTTTTGTAATACAACCATAGTTTTTTAACAAACACTTAGACAAACCATACATAGTGCTTTGACCTTTTGTCAAAATATACAATATAAGTAATTCATTCATAAAAATATTTTAGCATATAATATATCGAAATGATAGAGATTTTAAAACAAATTTATGATATAATCATAATATGTTTACGGGTATAGTAGAAGAAACCGGCACAATCACAGCCATTTCCAGCAATCAAATCACAATAAAATGTAATAAAGTTTTAGAAGATACCAAGATTGGTGACAGCATAGCTGTTAATGGTGTTTGCTTGACTGTAACAAACATAACTGATAACAGTTTCTCAGCAGATGTATCACACGAAACACTAAAAGTTACAGTATTATCTGAATTAAAAACAGGAAATCAAGTAAATCTTGAAAGAGCATTATCCTTAAAAGATAGACTTGGCGGGCATATCGTATCAGGACACATTGACACCATAGGAAAGCTTTTATCCATAACTAAACAAAATGAATTTTATGATATAAAAATAGGTTTTGATAAAAAATATAAAAAATACACGGTTAACAAAGGTTCTATTACAGTTAATGGCATCAGCCTGACTATTACAAGCACAGGTGACAATTTTGTTACAATTACAGTAATCCCTCACACCTTTGATTATACCGCACTTAAGCACCTAAAAGCTAATGACAATGTAAACCTTGAATTTGATATTTTAGCTAAATATGTTGAAAAAAATTTATTATCAGCGGATAATAGCAACATAACAATGAGTTTTTTAGAAAGAAACGGGTTTGTGTAAATGGCAGATAGTGATTTTAGATTTAATACAATAGAAGAAGCTCTGGAAGATTACAAATCAGGAAAGTTCCTAATTGTAGCAGACGATACATCACGTGAAAACGAAGGCGATTTAATATGCTCAGCTCAAATGGTAACTCCTGAAAAAATAAATTTTATGGCTAAAGAAGCAAGAGGCTTGATTTGCTTAGCACTATCGCAAGATATAGCAGACAAGCTGGAACTCCCACAAATGGTTGAACAAAACACCGAACAAATGAAAACTGCATTCACGCTAAGTATTGATGCGTCAGAAAAATACGGTGTCACAACAGGGATTTCGGCATTTGACAGAGCAAAAACAATAGAAGTTGCAACAGCACCTGATGCTCAACCGTCAGATCTAAGAAGACCCGGGCATATGTTCCCTTGCGTATCAAGACAAGGCGGAGTTTTACAACGAACAGGGCACACTGAAGCTGTCGTCGATTTATCAAAATTATGCGGACATACACACGCCGGTGTTATGTGCGAAATAATGACAGAAGATGGAACGATGGCACGCAGAGATGAATTAAAAATCTTTGCTCAAAAACATAATATTAAATTTATAACTGTTGCAGATTTAATTGCGTATAGATTAAAATCTGAAAAGCTTATCTCGAGAGATGCAGAAGCCGATTTACCAACAAAATTCGGGAACTTCAAAATTTACGGCTATACAAACACTTTAACAGGACAAGAGCACGTTGCGATAGTAAAAGATAACGGTTCTGACAAAATACCTCTAATAAGGGTTCATAGCGAATGTTTTACCGGCGATGTTCTTCATAGTCTTAGATGCGATTGCAACGAACAATTACACGCAGCATTAAGAATGATTGAAGAACACGGAAAAGGTGCCGTTGTCTATATGAGAAATCACGAAGGACGTGGAATCGGACTTGTTAATAAAATAAAAGCCTATAACCTTCAAGACAAAGGACAAGACACAATTGAAGCCAATATTTCTTTAGGTTTTCCTGTTGATTTGAGAGATTATGGAGTTGGAGCACAAATTATCCTTGATTTAGGGTTCAATAACTTCAATCTTTTAACTAACAATCCTAAAAAAATAGTTGGATTACAAGGCTACGGTTTAACTATAAATGATGTTATAAATATAAAAACAGATTTTAACGAATACAATGAAAAATATCTGACTACAAAGAAAGAAAAAATGCACCACATGCTATAAGGAAACAATATGATGCAAGACGTTTATAAAGTTGAAAGTTTAACAAAAGATAAAGCACTTTTTTTCAAAGGTGTATATGCTGACTTTTATTCAAAAGCTGTTAGTGAATATAAATTTGAACTACCGCCACTATCTTTTGACGAGTTTGTAGAAGCTGTAGAAAACAAACTTATTGAATGTCTTGTTTTATATGAAAACGATTTCCCAACAGCATTCTTGGTATACACAACAGCAATCTCTGAATCTTTAGAACTAAATATGATTCATTGCCTTGGCGAAGAAGATTTAATCGAAAAAAGAAAACTTTTAGTTACTGAATTTTTAGAACGTACAAAAGATATTAGAAGAAAATCTGTTGTATGCTACCCAATGATGGGTTCACAAGGAGATTTTACAGGCGACATAGCACACCTTGGCTTCAGATTTGTAGGTTTAGTTGTTCTCAGATTCTTAATGAAAGACGAACAATCTAATCTTATATTTGAAAAAGCTGAGCTTCCAAGAATGGGATATCAGATGAGAATTGTATCTTGGGATGAATGTTACAGAAAAGAAGCCATTAAAGTTATTCATCAAAACTTTAAGGATACATCTGATGCTTTATTTGACACAAGATTCAAAAGCATGGATGGAACAGAGGATATTATTGATAAAATAGTGAATAATATTTACGGAGAGTTTTTACCGGAAGCAACATCTGTATTATTACATCTTGAAAAACCTGTTGGTTTCGCATTTACAAATGTAACCGGCGGTAAAATATCAAATATACCTTTAGTTGCAATCAACAAAGAATACAGAGGAAAAGGATACTCTGAACAATTATTAAAACGCTCTGTTGGAGTGATTAAAAACTGGGTAGAATCCGGACATAGAGATTTTTCTGAAATAAATGTTACAACAGAAACCGACAACTATGGGGCTCTAAAAATGTATAGAAATGTTGGTTTTAAAGAAGATTATTCTTACACACAAGCATACTTACCAGCAAATAAATAATTATTTTGTACCATCATTATTTTGTTTGCTTAAATCAACAGTTGGCACAGAACCTTTCAGAATATAAGGTCTTACAAAAGCCCAAGTTCCATACATAGCAGTTGCAATTCCTGCCGCAGCAACAGCTGTTTTAGTTTTTGATGGTTTTAATAAAGTTGCAATAGAACCTAATGTTGTACCGATCATTATTCCTAGATATCCTTTAAATATTGTTCTTGGAACTGTTATACAATCTTGCATATCAGCAGAATTTTTTACTTTTGTTTGAAAGTTATCTGTAAAATGTTTTTTATCACTATTATCATTCAAACCTTTGTAACTAACCGATGAAATTGAATTGATATGCATATACACACTCCTTTTGAATATTCTTTTATATTAAAACGGATAACAAACTTTTTTTGTTACCCGTTCAATAAATTTGAAATATAATTTAATATTACTTACTTTTCGTAAGTAAATCCATCTTCTTTCATTCTGTTGATACATTCACGAATTTTTTCTTCAGAACAAACAATAGACACTCTAAAGAAGCCTTCGCCATAAGCACCATAAGCATGACCTGGAACTGCAACAATACCAGAAACTTTCATCAAATCATCCGTAAATTCTTTTGAAGAAGAATATCTTGGAGGAATTGGCATCCACAGATAAAAAGTCGCCTTTGGCACATAAAATTCTGGCCAACCTAGTTCTTTCATACCTTGTACAAAAATATCTTGTTTTTGTTTCAATTCCAAATTAGCATTTCTGTAATATTCATCACCTTCCTGAGAATTTAATATCTCAGCAGCAGCAATTTGCAATGGTTTATAAATACCATTATCTATAGTAGATTTAAGCACACAAAGTTGTGCTATTGCTTCAGCATTACCGCAAATCCAACCCATACGAGCCCCTGTCATTGCATAAGGTTTTGAAAAACTGAAAAATTCAACTGCAACATCTTTTGCACCTTCAAACTCTAAAATACTGAAAGGCTTTTCATTTTCGTCAAAATATAAATCTGAATATGCTGCATCAGACATTAAAAGAATCTTATGTTTCTTACAAAAATCTAAAACATGTTGATAGTATTCTCTTGTAGCAGTTACGCCAAGAGGGTTATTCGGATAATTTATGATAAGTGCTTTTACTTTATCAGCTCTACCACCTTGTTCAATATAATCATTCCAAACTTCATCAAGATTAGGCATAAAATTATTTTCCGGTGTTAGTGGAATAGGAAATGTTTTTCCGCCTGAAATTTTTACCATTTGTTCATAAGAAGCATATCCAGGATCAGGAACAAAAAGAACATCTTGTTCTGCTTCATCATAGGTAGGACTAATAAGAATTCTTATAAAGTTTGCCAACCCTTCTTTCGAACCTATCAAAGAAGCTATTTCAGTTTTAGGGTCAAGTTCAACCCCAAAACGAGTTTTCATTCTTTGAGCAATAGCTTCAAGATAATACGTTTCACCTTTTGGTGTTGAATACATGTGAATACCATCGTTATCCAATGCTTCTTTCAATTTATCAATCATATATTTTGGCGGATTAGCTGTTGGAGCACCCATTGATAAAAATATTGGGCTTCTGTTTTTTGCATCCAATTCAGGCTTCAATTTATTAGCAGCAGCCTTAATTTGAAACATAATATATGTTGTCATAGATTTTACATAATCATTAAATAATTCTTTCATACTAAATCCCTCAAAATATTGCTTAATGCTAAAAGATTATACAACATAATAAAATTTTAGCAATAATCTACAAAATCGTATATTCTTTCAATATCTCAGATATTGTAGAAATATCGGTACCTTTGTAATTTATATGTGAAGATGTAATAGGCTGTTTATAGTCATACTTGTTGATAGAACGTGATTCAACGATTACAGATGGAGGAAGAATTGACCATTTGTATAAAGAAGTAGACATTCTTCTATAAAACTTATCAAGCCATTCTGTTTTTTCTTCTTGAGAAACTGAATGTGATTGTTCATACAAGAATTTTGAGTTTATCATATCTTGATAATATTCATGTTTATTTTCAATTCTCCAAATCACTTCATCAAGAAATTCATAAGGCATCAAAGCATCTTCTGCAATAAGAGGTTTACCAGTTTTTTCATCTATGGCAAGTTCTGCTCCGGGACGCTTTAATATAATAGCCTCAGGAATTGCATTTTTATCTTTTCTATGAATGTTCATCCAACGAGCAAATGCGAACAATTTTGTTTTTGGAACATCCGCAATAGGTGCAAAGCCTCCTGACATATCACCATTTATTGTTGCATAACCCATGTATAATTCGGATTTATCAGAGGTTGCAATAGGAATACATTTTGCAAACTCATTACTTATACCCCACAAATACATTGCTCTGGAACGTGCTTGTATATTATCTTGAGTAAAAGATTTTTTATAGCGGCAGTTCCACTTAGATTCAACATCTTTGAACAAACTATCAAACATTCTATTGGTTGTATCAACCATATCTTTAATAGAAACTTCGGTAAAATTGATACCAATATTTGCAGCAAGTAATTCTGCATCACTTCTGCTTTCTTTACTAGTAATTTTGGATGGCATACTAATACCAAATACATTTTCCTTGCCGATTGCATCAGCAACAAGTACAGCACAAACAGTAGAATCTAATCCCCCGGATAAACCTAATACTGCACGTTCAAATCCATTTTTTTTGAAATAATCACGAATACCTTGTGTAATTGTTTTATAAGTTCTTTCTAAATCATTTTCATAATCTAATGTAAATTTTTTTTCTTCGGTTAAAGATTGTTCTAACCCTTTGGTTAAAGGATAAATCTTACCTATGCCTTTTAACGGATTCACTATCAAAAACTGTTCTTCAAAAGATTTTGCACGTGCCAATAATTCACCATTTTTATCAAAAACTCTACTTGAACCATCAAAAGAACTATTATCAATAGCACCAACCTGATTAACATAAACCATTGGCGTATTATAATTTTTTGATATAAATGATAGCATATTATGCTTAAGCTGTTCTTTTTTTGCACGACTTGGAGATGCGGAACAATTTATAAACACATCCGGATTTTCTTGAGCCAACTCATCTATAGGATCTTTCTCATATAACGTTGAAGAAAAGAAATTCTTATTATTCCAACAATCTTCACATATTGAAATTCCGTATTTAATATTATTTATAACATTTGTTTTCTCACAACTAACAACATTATCCTCATCAAATAAAGTTAATGTTTCTGCAGGTTGGTTTCCAACTATAGGAGAAGGTTCAATATAACGATAATCATTAAACTCAGAATAATTTGGCAGCAACGACTTTCGAATGATACCTTGAATTTTTCCAGCAGATAAAATTGCCAAAGAATTATAATATTTTTTACCGGTCTGATTATCATATACTCTTGGCTCGACAAAACCAATAATAGCAGTAACAGTTGTCGTCAATTTAGCAATTTCTTTTAGCCATTTAATATTTTCATCGACAATAATAGGATGTCTATCTATAGTATCTTCAATAGGATAACCCATTAAAGCAAGCTCCGGAAACACAACAACATCTAATCCTATATTTTGAGAATAAGAAATATATTTAATTATTTTTTTTGAATTATATTCTATATCGCCGACAATAGGATTTAATTGTGCTATACCAATACTGCCATCTTTAAAAGATGAAACAATATCTTTTATTTCAGAAACAATATCACTTGTATTTTCAAAAACAACTTTTTCTTGAAGAATACTATCCATTTTTTCTGATAATTCATATAATCTTTGTATATTATTATTTTCCATATCCCAAACCTCTTGGAAATATGTTACCAAAAATATAAATAAATGTTAAACAAAAGGGAAAAAATAGCAATTTTTATTCTTTATAAGTTTTGAACGTAATGAAGGACTTCAAAATGACTGTGTGTTTAAACGACAATATTGGAACAATATACAACACCCAACAGCAATTCCGAATAGCTGAAAAGAATTCGACTGCTTCAAAAGTCAAAGAAAAACACGAACACGAAGAAGAGAGATTACCGCAAAATGCCAGAACAGGGATAAACATCTGTACGGCACTAGGTGTAGCTGCAAGTCTTGCTATACTTGCAAAAACAGATAAACACAAAAAATACTCACTTAATCCTAAGAAGATTTTAAATTCGAAATTAAAAGACACATATCTTCTAGGTGCAAAGTATAAGTCAAAAGAAATCATAACTATAGGTGCAGGTTCTTGTCTTGGCGGGCTAATCGGCGGAGCACTTTTTGATAAGAAAGAAAACTTTAATGCAAAAGTAAGAGAAGCTGTTGTTCAGATAACAAATATATCATTACCAATATTATTTGTAGAAGGATTATCCACATTAGGAAAGCAAGCTGAAAAGCTAATGCCAAATTGGGCAGCATCAAATAATATCCTAAAAAAATCAGTAACAAAACTTCCATCTGTTGTAGGTGCAATGGTAGGTCTTGGCACAGGTATGTATATTGGCAATAAAGCCTCAAACAAAGTAAATGAAAAAGTCTTCAACAAAAAAGATGACAGACCTATAAAAATAAGCGATTTTTCTGCACATATTGATGATATCTGCGTTGCTGCCACATTTGTAGCAGAAGACAATATTTTAACAAAAATCGCATCAAGATTCATACCTTTAGCATTACTTGTAGCAGGTGGAGAAGTCGGCAACAAGCAAGAACATTCCGAAATTTAAAATTTTAAATTTTATTAAGAAAATAGTAATTAATGCTAGACCTAAAATTTTGACGGAGTATTATAAAAGTACCGAAATATTTTTGATAGTAAACAGATAGTTAGTATGGGAAAGAGGAAAATGAAACTCAACAAATTATTGATATTAGTTATTGCTGCAATGATGACATTGCAAACGGTTGCTAAAGCAGACGCTCCTATCAACACAAATGGAGCAGGAATTTATAATCCTATGAACCGTCAACAAATCAAGGATTATCAAATTCAAAAAGAAATAGCAGAACCAATAAATACTTCAGATGATGAAGAAGAAAAATTCCACATGGATATACAAAAAGACTTCGTTAAAGATGGTGTAACATACAACCCTCAATTTAGAGTTAACGAAGTTGTTTTTGAAGGTAATACAAAAGTAAAAGATGCATCTCTTGATACAATAGCTCAAGAAATCATAGGTCAAGATATTTATTTTGTTGATTTGCTTAGAGTTGCTAAAAAAATCACAAAATATTATCAAGCTAAAGGTTTCTTGACAAGTTATGCGTTCATTCCATCACAAAACATTAAAAATGGTGTTGTTACAATATGTATCGTAGAAAGTAAAGTTGATTCTATTGATATAGAAGGTAACAGATGGGCTAAAAATTGGTATTTGAAAAATATCATCATGGGTAAAAACGGTTTAAGAGAAGGTGATGTTTTCAATGCTAAAGCATTACAAGGTGCTTTAAGAGAAATCAATGAAGAAAATTATATTGAAGCTCAATCAGTAGTTTCTAAGAAAGACGATAATACACAACTTAAGTTAGATGTAAAAGATAGATTTCCGCTAAAATTCAACTTTGCTTGGGATGATTACGGCAGATCTTATACTGGCGTACAAAGAGCATCATTCCTTGCCGGTTTAGATAACCTTATGGGTATCGGTGACAAAATATACGGTGGAACAATCCTTTCATCTCACTCAACAGGTGTATTAGCAGGATATTCAATTCCTATCAGTCCTTATGGAACAAGATTAGCATTTGATTTTTCAAATTCAAACATTAATCTTGGCGGACCATACAAATTCTTAAATGTAAAAGGGAAAGCAAGAAGTTTTGCATTAAGAGTTACTCATCCGCTAATAGAAACAGCAAAAACAAGTTTAGTTGCATATTCAGGTATTGATTTTGTATCAGCAACAACTGAATCAAGATTACTAAATTCAACAATGTCAGACTATGATCTATATGTATTAAGATCAGGTTTTCATGGAATGACTGATGACAAATATGGTCGTTGGATTGGTACATTAGGTGCAGATGTTGGTTTACCTGGTGCGACAAAAGGTGAAATCAGAGGACCACGAGGTGTATTCTTTAAATTAGTTGCAGGAGCAACTCGTGTACAAAGATTATTCGGAAGAACAATCGGTATCTTAAGAGTTAATGGTCAATATTCACCAAACAGATTATATACAGCAGAACAAATGCAAATTGGCGGACCATATACATTGAGAGGTTACCAACCTGCTGAACTTATCGGAGACTATGGTGTAACTGGTACAGCTGAAATCAGAACTCCAATTCCTGGTTTAAGAAGAATCTTACCTAACAAAGCTAAATTTATTGACGATAAAGTAAGATTAGCAGTATTCTATGATTTTGGTTGGGTACAAGAACACAGCCACTTGTATGATTACCCTCAAAACTTCTTACACAGTGTAGGTTTTGGATCATACATCAGTATCACAGACTGGTTAGCAGTTCAATTCGGTGTAGGTATTCCATTGGGTAAAAAATACTATGGCGAAAACAGTGCTAGATTCTACTTCGGTTTAAATTCAGAACTAGATAATCTAATTCCTAAAAAGAGAACTGAAAAATTATAATATTAACTTTTGTAAATCTATAAAAAACATCTAGCAAAAAATATTTTTACAAGCATTAAAATACATGTAGATTATGAACTAATTGTTTTCAAAAAAGGAGGAAATTAAAAAATGAAAGCAGAAGGAATTAAAGCAATAGGAAATGTAATTACAAACACAATAAAAACAGTTACTAACTCAAAAGCTGTTACAAGAGAATCAGTAAAAGGCGGCGAAAAATTAATGGCTGCTGGACAAGATGCTGCTGCAGTTCAAGGTAGAGCAATGGTTAAACCATTTGTAAAACCTGAAATGGAAGTTAAAATGGAAAAACAAAACCTAAAAGCTGCTTCAGGCGGCGGATACGATCACGGTGGTGACGTTGACCCTACTCCAGACAGAGGTGGTAGTCATAGAGCTTGGGGCCATGACCTTTGGGAAGAATGGGATTAGTCCTTAATAAAAGCTAACTTAAAAGAAGTATCAAACAATGTTTGGTACTTCTTTTTTATTGACAAAAGATTGTTAAGTTTTATTTAAAGATATAAAATAAATAACAAAAAATATTTTCAGGAGTATTAATACA
>JAMPEO010000047.1 GCA_023665105.1 Candidatus Gastranaerophilales bacterium
GGTGCTATTACACTGAAATCGGGAACTTTTAATTATAATGAGATGGAGAAAAATGGTAAAGTTGCTGCTAATGGTGGTACTATAAATCTTAACAGTGGTTTATTGACGCTTTCTGATGGCAGTGTGATTTCTACTGATACAAATTTGAATATTTCTGAATTTGGTATTTTAGAAATTGGTGGTGGAATTGTAACTATTGACTCTGATGATGAAATATTTGGAGTTATAAATGGTAAATCAGGAACATTAGAAGTTGTAGGTAGAACTATAACAGATGAAATGTTCTATATCGCTGATGAATATAATTTAAGTGTTAGTACAATTTTTGAAGATTCAACTATTGATTTAACTTCGTCTGAAGATAATTGGATTGCAAAAAATACAAATCTTGGAAATGTAACAATCAATTCTAATGATAATAATGTTTATTTAAAAATAGACGTTGATTTAAAAAATAAAGAATATGATACAATTTCTGTAATGAATTCTCAGGGTGTAATATATTTATCTGAATTAAATGGACTTACACCGGAAGATATTGTCAGTGCCGGTACTGATGAACTTATATTGGTACATAACTGGGGAGAAACTCCATTAGAGTTAGCTATTACAGAAGAACTCAGATTGTATTATGAAAGAATTTATACTGTTGCTTCATATCTTGATAAGATTTCAAATATTTATGATTTAACAGATGAAAGCTTTATTGGTAGAACCGGTATTGAGTTGAATAAAAATAAAAATGGTATATATGTTGGTATCTTAGAACAATTTGATACATTATATTCTGTTAATATATCAGATTTGACACCACGTAGATTAACATTCTCTTCTGCTAAAACTTTAATAGAAGAAAATAATCTTGATGTAATGGGTTCAGGTGCGTTTACTTTAAATGGTTTCAATGAAAATGCTTCTGATAGTATTTTAGATATGTCAAAGAAAACAGCATTTATTTTAGAAAAAGAATCTGAATTTATAGTAAATAATTTAACGGTTCAAAATGCTTCTATGGCTCTAAAAATAACAAACGAAAATGCTTCTGCAACATTGAATAATGTAGTTTTAACTAATAATGATATAGCTATAGAAAATAAAGAAGGTGTTGTAAATATTAATGCTGTACTTATAACAGAAGGCTCTGAAGTGGTATCTAACCGTGTTATTAACGAAGCTTCAATGAACTTAACTAATACAACTGTTAATGCTAAGTTGTATAATGATGGAGTATTATTAACTTCAGACGTTGATACTGTTGAAAATAATAGTAATAGTTTTAGTTTTATTGAAAATAATGGTACTCTAAATTTAAATTCATCATCTGATAATATCACTAATCTAACAAATACAGGTATAATCTTGGCATCAAAAGATACTATTATTGATGATTTATTAAACTCAGAATCAGGTTCTGTTTCTGTAAATGGAAAAACTACATTTGGTGAAGTTGAAAATAAAGGTATCTTAAATGTTGTTGGTAATACTGTGATAACGAAAATTACAAATGATAAAACTTTCACTTCATCAGGCGACTTATCTGTTGATTCATTTGTTAATAATGCTGATGCAACAACGAGAATAAGTTCTGAAATTGAATTTTTAAATAATAAAGCTTCTTATGAAGGGTATGGAAATACAACTGTTAATGAATTAGAAAATTCTGGTACTATCAATTTGAATGATACTTCGACATTAGGCACGGTTACTAATAATAAAGTGATTACAGCAACAGGTTTAACTCAAATTACAGATTTAAATAATATTGGTGAAAGTTTGGAAAATATTGCTGTTGCAACTCTTACTGGTACAAATGCGTTTAAAGGTATTGTTTATAACAACGCTTTTGCTCAAATAAATTTATATGGTGTTTCTAGATTCGAAAGTAATGTTTCAAATTCCGGAGCTATTATTTCAAACGGTGATATTACTTCAGTAGATGAATTTACGAATTTAGCATCGGTTTCATTATTAAAAGGTGACGATGAAAATGTAGTATACAAATCTACTTTGAATAATGTTTCAAATTCTGGTGAATTTAATATTGAAACTAATAAAAATATAATAAAAACATTAACTAATACCAGTGATTTCACAGTACATAATACAACAGAATTTACATTTATAACTAATACAGGTGCTGATGCTGAGAACAAAGCTGTAATTACCTCTGTGGGTAATACGACTGTAAAAGGTATTGTTTTAAATAACTCATACGGTCAAATGTCATTTGATGGTACACAAATTTTTGAAGATGAAATCAAGAATGCTGATAATTCTGAATTCTATGGAATTGGTAATACGACTATAAACGGAGCTGTTACGGTTGGAAATAACAGTAACTTTGATTTAACTGGTACAAATATTTTAAATTCTTCTGTCGATATTGGTACGAACTCTACTGTTAACTTATCTAATGATACTGTTATTCAAGGTATAGTTAGTATACATAAAGATTCTATTTTAAATGTTCAAGGTGAAACGAACTTTAATGATACCTTGACATTATATGCGGACTCGACTGTTAATACTGGTGGTATAACTAATTTTACATCAGTAGTAAATGCAGGAACAATAAATCTTTATGATACAAATAATATTTATGGAATAATGAATGGTTCCGGTCAGGTAAATATTTTTGCTTCTACAAATATTGATGGTGGTTCTTTAACCTCTGATTTAGTTGTTGATATTAAAGAAAATTCAACTTTAACTCTTAAAAACGGAGATATTTCATTAAATGAAAATGATATCATTACAGGTAATATTACAGCGGAACGTGGTGATTTGAGTATTGTTAATAATTCAATCGTTCAAGCTAATTTAACTATTGCGGATGAAAATAATTCAAATGTGAATGTTGATATCAATAATGTAACTGTAGATTTAACTAATAATTCAATTAAAAATATGAATCTTGGTGTTTTGACTAGTTCTGAAGATTCTGTTTATAAGTTAGATATTGAATTATTATCTGATTCCTTAGGTAATGCAGATACAATTTCCGTAGGAGCAGGTTCTAGCGGTACTATTACAATTCATGAATTAAATGGTTTGACTAAAGATGAAATACATCATAATGATACGGCAATTATTGAGGTTTTAAATAGAGTTGATTCTCCAAACTCTGATAATAAATTCAATATAAATCTTGTCTTGACTGATGATTTGATTAGTTTGTATACACGTGCTTATACGGTTGCAACGTATTGGAATGAAGAACTCGGTATTTATGATGTAAAATCTGATAACTTTATCGGAACAACAGGTATTGCATTAAATGAAACTTTAGATAGTATTCTTGTTGGTATATTATCTCAAGATAATACATTACACGCAGTGAATACTGCAGTTGATACTCCTCGTAGATTTAAATTCGTTGATACAAATGAATATCAGGTAACTTGTAATCTTGAAACTACAGGTACAGGTATTATTTCGGTAGAGGGTTACTCTCAAAATGCAGAAGAATCTGTTATAAATATGAATAATTATAGTGGTTTTGTTCTATCTAATGCATCTGATTTAACTCTTAAAAATGTGACTATTAAAAATGCTTTGTCAGAAAATGGTAGTGTTATTTCAATAGAAGGGCTTAATCCAACACTTGTGATTGATAATGTTGTGTTTGAAGCTAATTCTTCAACTAATAATGGTGGTGTTTTATATACTAAGGGTAATAGTGTTATAACATCTATCAATGCAGGCTTTGAAAATAATACAGCAACTCAATCAGGTGGTGCTATTTATGTACAAAGCAATACTATTATTTCGTCTATTATTTCAGCATTTAATAACAATAGTGCTCAATCAGGTGGTGCTATTTATTTAGCATCCGACGGAACTACATCTGCATATATTACTTATTTGAACGCATCTTTTGCAGGTAACAATGCCGTTCAATTTGGTGGTGCAATAGCTAATGATACTAATTTGTCATCAAATGTAACGGCTTACTCTACTATTGATAGATTATTGGGTTCTTTTGAAAATAACTATGTTCAGGCTGATACTTCTTTATCAATATCAGGTGGTGCTATTTATAATACCGGAATGATTAGAACTATAGAAGCAAAATTTATTACAAATAATTTAGTAAATACAAACATTGCTTCAAGTGGGTTCGGTGGTGCTATTTACAATAATGTCATTATTACTAATATAAGTTCTGACTTTGAAGGAAACTTTGTGAAATCTGATACAGCATTAGGTGGTGCTATTTATAATACCGGTTCTATTACATCAATAAGCAGTTCATTTATAAATAATTATGTTGAAGGAAGTACAGCATTGGGTGGTGCTATTTATACTACATCTAATTTGACATTCCTTGCTGATAATAATTCGTACGTTATTTCCGGTAACTATATAAATAATAATGGTGTACATTCAAATCAAGGCATATATGTAGCAAATTCAGGAGTTTCTATTACAATCCAAGCAGAAAATAATGGTGCTTACCGTATTCTTGATAATATTGAATCATCTGATAATTATGTGTTAAATCTTAGATCTAATACTAAAGGTATGATAGATTTGCTTGGTGTTGTTTCTAATTCTACAGTTTTACTTAATGGTGCAACTCTTAGTATTGCAGGTAATACATTTGCTGATTCTAATACAAATGTTACAGCAAATACCGGTGTGATTAATCTTAAAGATGGAATTGTAGATGAATATGTATTCAATACAATTGTTTCAACTAATGAAGTTAATTACAATATTGATTTAACGTTGGATTTAGATTCTGATAAAAATATTATTGTTGATTCCGACAAAATTATTACTGGTGTTGGGTCTAGTGGTTTTATAAAACTTTATGATATTAGTTTAAACATTCAATCTTCAGATTTAATAGATGTTTTAAAAGATGCATTAGATCCTATAAATGTAGTTGTTTTAAATAGAGCGGATAACAATATTAGTATTACTTTGGATGATAGTATTATGAACAATCCAATATTGTTTACTATTGATAATACTTATAACTATAATGTGAAAGATACTGATTTTATCGGTGCTATTGGTATTGATATAAATGATAATTTGGATGGTGTATTTATTGGTGTAGTTGATGTTCAAGATACGTTGGTAGCATTAAATCGTTTTGATAAAAATCCTGATGGTGAACGAAGCTTTAATTTTGTATCAGAGGCTGATACTTATACAATAAATGAGGAACTTGGCATAACCGGAGCAGGAAATGTATTTATAAATGTTAATGATAAAACTATCGATTTAAATACATATAGTGGCTTTGAAGTCGTTTCTGAGTTAACTACAAATTTATTCATAAACGATGCAATACTTAATAATGGTGAAACTGCTATATTAGTTGATACAAATAATGAAAATTCATCTGTGAATTTGTCTAACGTGACATTATCAAATAATATTATGGCAATAAATAATAGTAATGGTGTCGTAAACTTTGAAAATGTTACTATAGAAGCCGGTCATAATACTCAAATAAACGCTGTTACAAATGCCGGAATATTAAATCTTACATCAAAAAATAGTATAAGTTCATCTATTCTTAATACAGGTAGAATAACATTAAATGGTGAAAATACATTTAATTCAGGTATTACTGGTAACGGAAGTGGTTATATATATATGGAATCAGGTACAACTGATATAAGCAATTCTGTTATTTCTGATAATACGTTTGTAATGAATTCCGGTGTGATTAACATTGGTTCAGCATCATTTGCAAAATCGCATTTCGTTGCTAATTCCGGTACTCTTTCTCTAGTTGATGATAAATATAGAAATTATTCATTTGACCGCTTAACCATAGATAAAGATTTTGAAATTTCTATAGATACTGATTTTATGAACGAATTTTCAGATTCTATATATGCTGGTGCAGGTTCGAGCGGTATTATTACCCTTGTGGAATTGAATGGCTTTGATATTGAAATGTTGAAAGAAAAGAAAACTTTAAAAATTCTTTATCGTGAAAATTCTAATGATGAAATTTATTTATCAGTAAGTCCTGATTTCATTGATAACAACAAAAAAGAAATTGATATGAGTGATTACTTTGTTGATGGAAAATATGTTGTTAGTGATACAGATTTTATTGGAACTTTATCTGTTGGTTTAAATGATGCTCGTGATACATTAGTTACGAATGTTGATCAAGCTGGCAGCTCATTGGCTGTAGTAAATCAATATAGTGCAGATAATAGAATATTTAATATAAATCAAGATACATATAAAGAAACTACAGATTTAGGGGTTACCGGACAAGGTAATATGACTTTAAATGGTAATGGTCATACTGCTGATATGAACTCTTTGAAAGGGTTTGAAATCTTGAATGCCGATACGAACCTAAATATTGATAATATTACGATTGTTAATGCTTATACTAAAGAAAACGGTTCTGTTATCAACGCATTAAACTATTCAAATTCATCAGTAATACTCAATGATGTTGTTATTAAGAATAATACCGCTTGTGGTTTGGGTGGTGCTATTTATTCTGCTTGCAATGTAACAGTTAATGCTGTTAATAATGATGTTCAATTTATTGATAATAGATATAATTACAATGCAACAAATTATACTTGGGATAATAACAGTATTTATATGGCAAATTCATTGAATTCTAAAGTTACATTGAATTTAAATGCTGCAACAAATAAAACTATTTCAATATATGATGGTATTGATTTTGATAAAACAGGTTTAATTTTAAATATCAATGATGGTAATAATGATGGTATGGTCTTGTTATCAGGCAATTTGGGTACATCATTCACAAAACAACTTGGACAATTAAACTTTAATGGTGGTACATTAAGTTTAGTCGATGGAACATTTAATAATATATTCACTGATAAAATAAATATAACTAAGGATACATCTTATATGTTTGATGTAGATGTATTAAATTCATTATCTGATATGATTTATCCGTCATACAAATATGAAACAACGTCTGATAATAAATTAGTCTTATCACAAGATAGTTTCAATATGCTTTCATTCTTTAGTTATGATGATTCAGATATCCAAGCATCTGTTATACGATTGATAGCTACAAACAATCCTGCAAATGCATATTTAGCTTTTGCAAATACAGATGATGATACTGTTGTTTATAATTTCGACAATAGAAACTATTATTTCACTTTAGGTATTGACGGTACTATAATCATTTCTACAAAAACACCTGATAACTACTTACATCCGTTAGTTATTGCAATTAGAAATACTAAAGCAAATACTTATACTATGACATCTAATAACCTATTGTATAACTATGGAAGATATGATGTTAACTTAACACAAAACAAATTACAATCTACAAAATTAACTATTAAAGGTAATAATTATTCAATTATTTCAAAAGAAGAATTGCAAGGTATAGAAATATCAGGTACTGATAAGATTAAACCTGCAAAACAGCAGTTAGTTGTTAGCGATGCTACATTTAAAGGTTTTAATGAAGCTATTATAAACAGAGGTGGTAAGGTAACGTTAACTAATACTAATTTTGTGGACAATGAAACAGATACAGATGGTTCAACTGTTTTTAATGAATTAGGGACTGTTTCAATGACAGGAGCTTCCAGAACTCATTCAAGATTATATAATAACCGTTCAAATTATTATGGCGGTGCTGTTTATAATGGCGGAACATTTAGTGCTAAGTATGTAGATTTTGGTGGGATTACTGATAATACACATGGTTCTTATGCCAATATTGGTATGTATGGTGGTGCTATTGCAAACTTTGGTAGTGCAACTATTACTAGTTCAAGATTTGATGAAAATATTGCAGATGAGCTAGGTGGTGCTATTTATAATGTATCAAGCTTAAAGCTTTCTTCGGTTGTATTTACTGGTAATATGACCAATATAGGTGGTGCTATTTATAGTGAAACAACAAATGCGAAACAAACATTGAGCTCATCTAATTCAACATTCACTTCTAATATTGCTAGATTAAATGGTGGTGCTATTTATACAACATATAATTATACGGATTCAGGTTCAACATTCACATCAAATGTTGCTCAAAATGGTGGTGCTATTTATAAGGCGGTTACTGATGTTGTAAAACCTGTTATAAAACTTACAAAAACAAAATTCTATGGTAACAGAGCTTATGAATATGGTGGTGCGATTGCATTAAACGATGGTACTTTAACTCTTTCAAGTGTTGTTGTTGGCGGTACAAGCAGAGGTTTTGATGGTAATAGAGCTGCAAATGGTGGTGGTATTTATAATAATGGAATAACAAATGCAACATCAGTAACATTTGCAAGAAATACTGCAGATGTATCCGGTGGTGCTATTTATAATGCAGGCACTTTAACATTAAAGAAAACAAAAGTCGGTTTAGTTGATAGTTATGGCTTGCTATATGGAAATAATGCACTATATGGCGGCGGTTTGTATAATATAGGTAATGCTAATATTTCATCATCTAGTTCGTTTGTATCAAATAATGCTGTATTTGGTGGAGGTGTTTATAATTTATATCAAGTTGCAGAAAATGTTCAGTCTGTACTATCTGTTGGTAGTGGTGTGAAATTTGATAAAAACACAGCTGGGTTTGGTGGTGCTATTTATAATAATGGTGCAGCTCAAATCGTTTCAGCAACATTTACAAACAATAGTGCACTATTAAATGATGAATATGTAGATGCAGGACTTGGCGGTGCTATTTATAATGATAATTTTGATATATCTGAAAATAATGCAATTTTATCAGTAAATAAATCAACATTTACATCAAATACTGCGGTTGTGTCAGGCGGAGCTATTTATAACGATGGAGATAGTGCTGTTGTTACAAATTCTACATTCAATACAAACTCAGCACGTAATGGCGGAGCTATTTATAATAACGGTAATGACTTAACCTTAACTTCTAATAAATTTACGTCAAACACATCAACAGTATCCGGTGGTGCGATATTCAATGATGGTACTGCTGTTAGTACAAAAGACAGCTTTACATCAAATTCAGCACAAATGTATGGTGGTGCCGTTTATAATGATGAAAATGCTGATTTAAATATCACATCCGGCACTTTCAATACTAATACAGCGGTTGTATCCGGTGGTGCGATTTATAATAAAGGTACTTTAGATATAGTAAGTTCTACATTTGGCAACACAAACAAAAAATATAAATATTCTAACAATGCCGTATCAGGCGGTGCTATTTATAATGAAGCTTTAGCAACTATAACAAGTTCTAAATTCTATTATAATACTGCAGAAATGAACGCAGCTGGAATTTATAATACAGGTGATTTAGTAGTTGAACAATCAACGTTCTCTTACAACAAAATCAATGCTAAGAATGGTATTGGTGGAGCTATCTTAAATTCAGAAGGTACTGTTACAATAACCGGTACAACATTTAGTTCTAATAGTGCGGATTTAGGCGGTGCAGTTTATAATTTGGGTTATATGAATATAGCATCTGCTGTATCCGGTAAAAAGACTATAAAAACTGCCTTTACATCAAATACTGGTGTATCCGGTGGTGCTATTTATAACAAAGGTCAAATGGATATAGATAATGCAACATTTACATCTAATAATTCAACTGATGCAGGTGGAGCATTGTTATTAAGTACTTCTGGGAACCCTGACGGCTCTGATTTGCCTTGTTTATCTGCAAACATAACAAATACCTCATTCTCTAAAAATACATCTAAAAATGGAGGTGCTATTTACGTATTAGGTGTATTAGAATATGAGGGTTCAGAACCTATTGATAACTATGTAACAATTAAAAATTCTACATTTACATCAAATAGTGCAAAAGAATATGGCGGTGCTATTTATGCAGATAGAGGTTCACATGTTACTATTATTGATACTGATTTTAAAAATAATAAAGCAGGAACAAATGGTGGTGCTATCTTTATAAACGGCGGAGCCGAAGTATCAATAATTGCAAGTACTAAAGATGTTACATTCTCAGGGAATAAAGCCGGCAAAGCTAATAACTCGATTTATTTGAATACTTATGAAGATGAAAAAGGTATATTTACAGCAATTCTTAATTTGATTGCTGAAAATAACAAGACTATCTATATCAAAGATAATATCGCAGGTAATGGCGAAGTTTATGAATCAGGTAATGTCGTTATAAGTAATAGATCTAATGTCTCAGGTATTACATTCAAGCCTTATGAAGGTTCATCATCTACTTTGATAGTAGAAAGAGAAAGCAGCTTACAAAATTGTTCATTAGTACTGGATTCTAACAATGGTTTAAGCCTAAGCAACGGCCGTATCGGCACAATGAGCTTACGCAGCTTATCAATTGCAGATGG
>JAMPEO010000048.1 GCA_023665105.1 Candidatus Gastranaerophilales bacterium
ACTCCTAACGCAAAGGCTATTTTACAAAAAATTGTTCCGATGTTTATAACAAATTCAATCTTTCAGGCATTGTTAGAAGCTTCTGCAAGTGAGTTGGCATCTAGAATGACTGCTATGTCAGCGGCATCTAATAACGCAGAAGAAATGATTAAAAATCTAACTGTTTCTTATAACAAAGCACGTCAAGGTGCTATTACTCAAGAACTTATTGAAATTGTGTCTGGTGCTTCTGCACAGGGGTAAATAGGGGTAAATAATTTATTTATAGCTATTAGTTAAAGTATAAAATTAAATGTAAACGTATAGTTACAAAATGACTATACGTTTATGTACATTTGTGCCTTTTTGTTGTAAACTATACGCAAGCATATAATTTAATAAATAAATATATGCTTGGATAGATTATTCCAAAGAGGGGAGTAGGTTTTGCCAAAGGTATCTGTTATAGTACCTGCGTATAATGTAGAGAAGTATTTGGCTAGATGTTTGGATAGTTTGATATTTCAGACTTTAGGGGATATTGAAATAATCTGTGTTAATGATGGATCAAGTGATTCTTCTGCAGATATTTTAGCTAGATATGCAGAACGAGATAATCGAATAAAAGTTGTTTATCAAGAAAATTATGGAATGAGTGCAGCCAGAAATCTTGGGCTTAAATATGCATCCGGAGAATTTATCGGTTTTGTTGATGCTGATGATTTTATTGATAAAAATTATTATGAATATTTGTATGATGCTGTTATATTGAATAATGCAGATATCGCCTGTGCCAGTGTTATAAGAGAAAATGAAAAGAAAAAATATACATTAATAGAATATACAAAAAATGAATGTTTTGCGGATGTTAAATTAAAATTTGAAAATGCTAAGCTTCCTCAATATTGTTTTGTTTGGAATAAGATATATCGTCGTGATAGTTTGGTTAAGCAGGATTTGAGCTTTATTGATGGAATGTTATATGAAGATATGATTTATACACCAGATGTTTTGTTGAATCTTGGAAAGATGGTTACTGTATCAGGAACGTATTATCATTATTGGAAAAATGAAAACTCTGCAATAAAAATTGATACTGATGAGTCTAGAGCAAATAAACTGTATGCGAAACAATATTTATTAAAAATATGTAGGGAAAATAATATCAAATTATGCAATAGAGATAATCTTGAATATAAAATGGATTATAACTTTTTGGGTATAAAATTATTTAAGGTTTATAAATATAGAACATTAAAAAAATATTATCTTTTTGGGCTTATTCCTGTTTTGACTTGTAAGGAGTATGTATAAATGAGTGATAATATTAAAATACTTATTGCATCGCATAAACCTTTTAAAGTACCTGATGGTGATTCTTTTCAACCAATTCATGTTGGTCGTGAAATAGCACAAGCTTTATCTAAGGATGGAAAGATAAGTGACAAGGATTATCAGTGGTTGTTGGATAATATGATTGGCGACAATGATGGTGATAATATTTCTGATAAAAACCGATATTATTCTGAATGTTCCGCACTTTATTGGGCTTGGAAAAATTATGATAAGTTAGGTAATCCTGATTATATTGGATTGATGCATTATCGCAGACATTTTATTTTTAATGATGAATATTATGAAACAAGGTCTAAAAATAAATGGGAAAATGCTTTGGGGTTTGTGTCAGAAATGTTTATCAATGATGAGTATCTTGAAAAAATTGGATTAAATGATGAGAATATCCAACTAGTTTGTGAAAATTATGATTTAGTTGTATCAAAGGATGCCAGACTTGATTTGATAGATAGAAGAAATTTAAGAGATGATTATGTAAATACTATTCCCGGTGTTAAAGTTAAAGATTTTGATTTGATGGTGGATATTGTTTGTAGAGATTATCCTGAATATAAATCTGTAGTTGAAAAAAATATAAACGGTTATTTAAAATCGTTATATCAAATGTTTATTATGAAACGTGATATGTTTTTTGAATATTGTGAGTTTCTTTTTGATGTACTTTTTAAAATAGAACAGACTATCAACTTTGAGGAATATTCGACAAATGGTAAGCGAACATTAGGATATTTGGCAGAAGATTTATTGTCAATGTTCGTATGGAAGAAAGAAGAAGAACATAAAAAGATACTAAAACTTGGTGTGACAATGGTTGAATTTCCTTATGAAAAAGATGAAATTTCAGCATTGCTTGAGAAAGGTTGTCCATCATATTTTGATTATTTAAAACTAAAATTAAAAGCAGTATTCTTGAAAAAAGAAGCAAAACAAACTATAAAAGAACGTTATCAATCTATCAGACAGCAGCGAAAATCATATAAGAAGCTTAAAAAAGCATTAAGTGAGGTTACAAATGAAAATTGATATAGTTATGATAACTGATAACAATTATGTTATGCCAACTCTTGTTGCAATTACATCTATGATTGTAAATAAGATGGATACTACTAATTATAATATTAATATTTTGACAAATGAATTAACACAAGAAAATATATTACTATTAAAAAAATGTGAATCGGAACAAATTAAAATAAATATTATTGATAAAAGTGAAATTATAAGTAGATTTAAAGATACTAAACAAAATAGACATGTAACAACAACTGCTATTTTAAAATTTTATATTCCGGAGATTTTTTCTGAAGTTGATAAAATTTTATATTTGGATGGTGATATTTTGGTTCAAAATGATTTATCTATATTGTATGCAATGGATATGAAAAACTATTATGCATTGGTTGTTAAAGATACGCTATCAAAGATTTTTCCTAAACATATGAAAACATACAAAATTCATAATAAATTTTATTTTAATTCTGGTGTTATGTTACTTAATCTTAAACAAATGCGAAATGATGGTATAACAAATAAATTAATTGACTATAAGGTAAAAATAGAAACTCCTTTTATGGATCAAGATGCATTAAATGCAATTATTGGAAACAATGTTAGTTATATTTCCTATAAATATAATTTCTTAAATTATTATACTGAAGTTTTGTCTTTTGATGAATTATCTAAATTTTTTGAGGAGAAATTTTTATCTACTGAAGAAGATATTTATAAAGAATGTACAATACTTCATTTAGGAGGAAAAGAAAAACCGTGGAAATATGAAATGGGCTATCTTTCTAATCTGTATAAATTATATTATGAAAAAACGCCTTTATCTTCTGAACAATTAGTTCTCCAAGCTTTGCTGAATAAAAAGGTTCACAAGAAGAAAACTTTTTTAGAAAAAATCTTTTCTAAAGAAAAAGATTTAGATGGAAAACACGAAGTTATTACACTTATGGGTATCAAATTAAAGTATAAGAGGAAATTTATATGAAAATAACAGTAATAGGAACAGGCTATGTAGGCTTAGTTGTAGGAGCATGTCTTGCTGATATGGGTAACGATGTTATTTGTGTTGATAACGATAAACAAAAACTGGAAAAGTTAGAGCAAGGTATTATTCCAATATATGAACCTGGTTTAGAGGAATTGGTAAAATCTAATTTTAATGAAAAGCGATTGTTTTTTACTTCTAACTTGGGTAAGGCAGTGAAAGAATCGGATGTATGTTTTATAGCCGTAGGTACCCCTCAGGATAAGGATGGTTCTGCAGATTTACAATATGTTTTAACAGTAGCAGAGCAGATTGGTAAATCTATGAATGGATATAAGGTTATTGTTGATAAATCAACAGTTCCTGTTGGTACAGCTAACAGAGTTGTAGAAATTATTCAAAATTATACGACATACCCTTTTGATGTAGTTTCAAATCCAGAGTTTTTAAAACAGGGTAATGCAGTAGATGATTTTTTGTCTCCAGATAGAGTCATAATTGGTTCAAATTCAGAGAAAGCAACGGCTATTATGCAAGAGATATATGCACCATTTTTTAGAACAGGTAATAGGGTTATTGTAATGGATGTAAAATCAGCAGAGATGACGAAATATGCAGCTAATTCGTTTTTAGCAACAAAAATTTCATTTATGAATGAGATAGCAAATCTTTGTGAAAAAGTTGGTGCGGATGCTGAAATGGTAAGAGTTGGAATGTCTACAGATACAAGAATAGGTAACAAATTTTTATTTCCGGGATTAGGTTATGGAGGAAGTTGTTTTCCAAAAGATGTGAAGGCATTGATTAAAATAGGTTCGGATTATGGAATTGATATGAACATTATTAAGTCCGCTGATAATACCAATAATTTACAAAGAAATCTTTTTGTTTCTAAAATTATAGGTCGTTTTGGCAATAATTTGAGTGATAAAACATTTGCAATTTGGGGATTGGCATTTAAACCAAAGACAGATGATATGCGAGAAGCACCGGCAATAACAATAATAAATGAACTGTTAAAACGTGGTGCAAAGGTTAAAGTATATGACCCAAAAGCGATGGATTCAGCAAGAGGTATATTTGGTGAAAGTATTATATATGCTAAAACATCTTATGAAGCTTTGGATTCTTCTGATGCATTGTTATTGTTGACAGAATGGAATGAGTTTAGACGTCCAGATATGGAAAGAATAAAAAGAATGTTAAAAATTCCAATTATTTTTGATGGTAGAAATCAATATAATTCTGAACGTTTAGTTCAACAGGGCTTTGAGTATGTATGTGTAGGAAAATGAGGGAAAATAATGATATTTGAAGATTTTAAAAGTGTAATAAAAGAGAAATTTATAGATATTACCAATGATGATGAGATTGATTACGCAAGAAATTTTTCTTGGGATTATTGTTATCATTTTTTCTATACATACAAAGATGAAATACTTAATAAAGAAGAATTTTTGGACTTAGCGGCATTGCATCTCAATACTTATTTAGCTAGTTGGGGAATGTATAGAGGTTCAGGTTTTCTATTGAAATATTGTGATTATACAGTGTATAAGCCGCTTATAAAAGAACTCTTACAAAATTATAAAGATAAATTATATGTGGATAGGCTTGATTTTACGTATATAAAATGTGCAGAAGAATATATTGATAATTATTTTCGGGAAATACGTTCAAAAACTCCTGAACGATTAAAAAATGAAGATACTTTAAATAAAGATACATCACAAACATTAACGACAAAAATTTTATTAGGTGTTTTTGGCTGTGTGCCTGCTTTTGATACTTTTGTTAAAAATGTATTATCAAAAAATGGAATAAGTCAAAAATTAAATAGTAATAGTTATGATGCGTTTCGTCAAATGCTTGAGGATAATAATGTTGATGAATTAAAAGAAAAATATAAGACTAAATGCGGTGATAAATATCCTTTAATGAAGCTATTAGATATGTATTTATGGGAAATAGGTAAAAGAATAAGTAAGAAGGATTTATAAATGAAAATATTTGAGTTAGTAAAATCAGAAAAATATAATATTTTAATTATTTTGGGTTTAAAGATAAAATTCCCGAGAGCAAATTTTAAATATAGACAACTAAATGATAAATATACAAGATTGGAATATCTTTTGTGTAAGTATTTGTCATCTGCGAAATATTCTGAATATTTAAAGGACTGGTATTATGAGCAAACAGGAGAATTTTTAAATTTAGATTATCCACAAACATTTAATGAAAAAATTCAATGGTTAAAGTTAAATGATTCAACTGATATAAAGACTCAACTTGCTGATAAATATCTTGTTAGGAATTGGATAAAAGAGATGTTAGGAGAAGAGTATTTGATTTCTCTTTTGGGTGTTTATAATAAGTTTGATGATATTGATTTTGAGAAATTACCTGATAAATTTGTTTTAAAAACTAATCATGCAGCTGGATATAATTTAATTGTTACAGATAAAGCAAAAATTGACAAACATATAATTAAATTAAAATTTGATAGATGGCTTAATACGAATTATGCATTTGTTAATGGATTAGAATTGCATTATAAAAATATCAAGCCACTAATTATAATTGAAGAATATTTGGAAAATAATAATAAAGAACTTAATGATTACAAATTCTATTGTTTTGGTGGAAAGGTTCAGTATATTCAGTATATTTCAGAACGAACAGCAGGTTATAAGATGGTCTTTTTTGATAGAGAATGGAATCCACAAGATTTTATCTCAAATAATACAAAATTAGAAGATTCCCCGCCAAGACCACAGTGTTTGGATGAAGTTATTGAAAAAGTAGAAAAATTGGCTGAAGGATTTAACTTTGTGCGTGTGGATTTTTATGTTTTGGATAATGGGGATGTTAAATTCGGTGAAATGACGTTTACACCCGGTAGTGGTGTATTGAATTGGCAGCCAAAAGAAGCAAACCTTATGATGGGTGATTTGTTGAAACTTGGTAAATAAAAATATTATTTAATAAGGAATATATTATATGGGTTTAATTAAAAATATAAAACGTGAAATAGATAAACATAGATTTGTAAATAAAATAAACAAAAATATATCTAAATATAAATATGTTCATGTAATGTTTAATGATAAATTTAATAAACCATTTGTAGACCTTTTAAATAAATATTTAAATTCTAATGAGCATATGATTATTTGCAAAAGAGTCTTTTTTAATGATACTGTGCAACCATTTCCTATAGGAGATAATGTCTATGAATTTATTAAATTTAAAGGTTTGAAATTAGATCACAATAATATAAAAAAGATAGTTTTTCATTCGTTATTCTTTGAGGATGTGATTGATTATTTGTATTCAAAGAAAGATGTTTTAAACAAATCCTATTGGAGAATTTGGGGTGGCGATTTGTATAATGCACCACGTGATAAAAAGAATGACTACGTTCGTAGAAATTTTAAAGGTTATATTGGGATTATAGATAGAGAGTATGCATTAAATAAATATGGAATGGCAGATAATTTCTATAAGATGTTTTATCGTTTTCCATTATCAAAAGAAATGTTAGACAATACGATTTGTGATAATAAAGATGCAATAGTTATACAAATAAACCATTCTTGCAATAAAACAACATTGGAAATGTTGGATATATTGTCAAAATATAAGAATGAAAATATTAAAATTAAGACAGTGTTATCATATGGAAAATATATGGAATACAAGGAGCCTATAATTCAGAAAGGAAAAGAAATTTTTGGAAATAAATTTGAATATTTAGAGAAATATATTTCTCCACAAGAATATGCTCAATATTTAGCACAAAATGATATTCTTATATTAAATCAACGTCAACAACAAGGTTTTGGTAATACTCTGGCTTCTTTATATTTAGGTCAAAAAGTATTTATAAGAAAAGACATTTCAGTTAATCAGTATCTTAATGAAGATGGAATAAAAATATACAATAGCGAGGACATTGAGAATCTTAGTTTTCAAGAGTTTTTATCTTTTCCAGAACGAGAGAGTACAACTGCAAATGTTACAAAGTATTTGCAAGATGAATATCTTGCCGAGTTGATGGAGAAGTTTTTTTATGAAGACTAAAAAGCTAGCAATATTACAATCTAATTACATCCCTTGGAAGGGATATTTCGATATAATTGCATCAGTTGATGAATTTATCATATACGACGAAATGCAGTATACAAAAAATGATTGGCGTAACCGAAACAAAATAAAGACAGCTAACGGATTGCAGTGGTTAACTGTCCCTGTAGAAAATTCTGGTCACATAAGCCGAAAAATATCAGAAACGAAAATAACCGATAAAAAATGGTTCAGAAAACATTGGAACGCTATTATGCTCAACTATGCGAAAGCTCCGTATTTCAAGGAGTACAAAGCTGTTTTTGAAAACTTGTATAACGAGTGCGAACAAGAAGAGTATTTAAGCAAAGTCAATTACAAATTCATAAAAGCAATAAATGAAGTTTTGGGTATCACGACAAAAATATCATACGACACAGATTATGGCTTGATTGAAGGTAAAACAGAAAGACTTGTGGATTTGTGTAAGAAGACTGGTGCAACAGAATATTTATCAGGTCCAGCTGCAAAAGATTACATTGACGAATCACTGTTTGAGAATGCTGGAATAAAGTTGTCTTGGATGGATTATTCCGGCTATAAGGAGTATCCACAATTGTTTTCGCCGTTTGAGCACGGAGTTACTGTTTTGGATTTGATATTCAACTGTGGTGAAGACGCTAAAAAATATATGAAGGAAAAAGAATAATGGATAAAAAGAATGTTTTAATTTTTGGTGCAACTGGTTTGATAGGTTCGTATCTAACAGATTATCTACGTGATATGTACAATGTTTTTGCAGTTGGGAACAGAAGTAATTTTACAGTTAAATATGATGATGTATCTTACTATAAGTGTTCCATTGAAAACAAAGAAGATTTTGAAAAATTACCAAAAAACATTGATGTTGTGGTTATGCTTGCAGGAATTTTACCTGCAAATATGGAAACTTATGTTCCTGAAAAATATTTCCAAGTTAACACGCTCGGTTTATTAAATGTTTTAGAATACTGTAAACAAACAGGGGTTAAACAAATTATTTACACTCAATCGCACAGTGATGTTAAAGGTTTGTGGGGCAAAGGTGTTATTGATGCGTACGTGGAATACAGCCTTGATTATAACAACGACCATACTGTTTATGTTATATCCAAGGTTGCGGGTGTTGAGCTTATTAAACATTATCATGAACTTTGCGGCTTGAAATATGTTATCTTAAGATGCCCTAATATATATGCTTGGCATCCATCAACGTCATATTTTGTTGACGGTAAGAAAACAATCATTGCTTATAGATATTTTATCAAGAGGGCAATGGAATCATTACCAATCGAGGTTTATGGAGATGAAAACTCGTGCAGAGACGTTGTCTATATCAAAGACTTAAACCAATTGGTAGAAAAATCTATTAGTAAAGAAATTTCATCTGCGTTCTATAACGTTTCTAATGGAAAAGCTATTTCTATCAAAGAACAGGTACAGGATATCATTGATGTATTTTCTCCAAAAGATAATCCTTCACAAATAATATATCGACCAGAGATAAAAGTTTCAAATTTGAATTATCAGTATGATATTACTAATGCAAAAACAGAATTGGATTATGAACCTAAGTATTTTCACAAAGAAATGTTAATCGACATGAAAGAAGAAATGAGTAAAAACAGATTTAATTTTTAAATCTGCAAGTGAGGAAAATAGATATGATACCGTTTAACAAACCATTTGTAATCGAGAACGAAAAGCGATATATAGAGGATGCAATATCAAATAATAAACTTATCCGAGGAGATGGTAGCTACACAAAGAAATGCCACGCATTCTTGGAAGAGAAACTGAATGCAAAAAAGGTGTTACTCACTCATTCTTGCACAGCAGCACTGGAGATGGCAGCAATATTGGCAGATATCCAACCAGGAGATGAAGTGATTATGCCATCATATACCTTCGTATCTACAGCAAACGCGTTTGTCTTGCGTGGCGGAATCCCTGTTTTTGTCGATATCAGACCAGATACTCTTAATATCAACGAAGACTTGATAGAACAAGCTATCACCCCTAAAACAAAAGCTATTGTTCCTGTACATTACGCAGGTGTATCCTGTGAAATGGATAAGATTATGGAGATAGCGAAAAAACATAACCTTTTGGTGATAGAAGATGCAGCTCAAGGTGTTGGAGCATTCTACAAAGGTAAACCACTCGGAACAATCGGAGATATGGGTTGTTTTTCTTTCCACGAGACAAAAAATATTATCTCTGGTGAAGGCGGTGCAATAGTTATAAACAATGAGAAGTTTGTAGAACGTGCAGAAATCATTAGAGAAAAAGGCACAAACCGTTCTAAATTCTTCCGCGGTCAGGTTGATAAATATACCTGGGTGGATATTGGTTCATCATATTTGCCATCAGATATGATTGCTGCATACTTGTACTCACAACTCGAAAACATGGATGAGATAAACAAAAAACGATTAGAAATATGGGCTGAATACCACAAATTCTTTGAACAGTATGAAGGTATTATCCAAAGACCGTTTGTGCCAGAAGACTGTGCACAGAATGCACACATGTACTATGTGTTGTTTAAAGACTTAGAAACAAGAACGAAGTTTATAGAATTTATGAAAACGAAAGAGATATCAACAGTCTTTCATTATATCCCTCTTCACTCCGCCCCTGCCGGCAAAAAGTTTGGCAGAACAGGCAGTGATATGACTGTTACAAATACGATATCCGATACTTTAGTAAGATTCCCAATGTTTTATGAACTTGACTCTAATGCAATGAACGCAATTAAAAAGTATGTTAGCGAATTTATGGAGAATATAGAATGAGAATACTAATAACCGGTGGTGCTGGGTTT
>JAMPEO010000049.1 GCA_023665105.1 Candidatus Gastranaerophilales bacterium
CTGAACCGGATGTTCCGACATCTGCTACACGGAAAAAGACAGAAGCATCGGCAGGCTCGACATCCGCTGAAAAACATTCCGCATCTCATACAACATCACACACAACTGCCGAAAATGCTTCTACTGCTTCTGAGCATACAAAAACTTCTGCGAACAACTCATTAAGTACAAATAAATCATCCGAAATATCAGCAGATTTTGCTATTACATCACATAAACGTTCAAAATCTTATGAAACATTGGGAGATAGTAGTAGTTCCTCATCAGGTACTAATGTTGAACATCAAAATATTTCAACAAGTTCATCTTCTGAAAAAATATTTGCAGAAATAAAAAATGCTAAAGATAGAGCAGATTTTACGAAAATTAGAGATAAAATTAAACAGATGAAACCATCTGATGAAAAAACAAAACTTATGCATGAATACCAAAAGAGGTATTCAGAATGGTCTTCCAGTTCTGAAAGACCAGATATAAGAATGGAATATACACCGGATAAACAAGTAACAAAAAATGCTGATATTATTACTGAAATTACTGCCGAAAGTTTAAATTCAAAATATCCAAATAGATTTCGGGATTATGAAATTGATGAACTAATAAAATTATCGGATAAACAACCTTCAGAATTAGCAAAACTGTTAGAAGTACGATGGAATGATAATAAAAATCCTGTTTTTGAATATAATGAAATTTGTGAATTGTTAAAATGTAAGAATATCGATAATGTAATTGATATTGCTAATATAAGAAGAATTATTAATGGTGAAGAATATGGATTTAATACAGCTGCGATAATAAAACATGCAGAAAATATTGATAATATAAAATTTTTAGCAGAATTGACAACAGAAATAAACGGGCAAAGATATTGTCGATTTGGACTCGATGATATATCTAAACTAGCTAATTCAGATATGTTTAATGTAAAAAAACTTGCAGAAATCAAGTGGAAAAATGGCAGTTTATATTTTAACGCTGATGAAATAGCTGAGTTAGCACAACAGAAAAATATCTTTAATATTATTAAACTAGCAAATATACAAGAAAACATTGATGGAAATCTAAACGGATTTTCTAATAAAGAATTAATATATTTAGCACAAAAAGATTTAGATGTTATTGATAAGCTTACAAAGCTTGCAGATATTACATATACAAATAAAGATGGTAATATAAATTCTCGATTTACAAATAAGGAACTTTTTAATTTCGCTGATACAGAAATAAATATTAATAATATAACTGAATTAGCAAATATTCGTTGGAATTGTAATAATAAATTTATGTTCAATGGTGTTGATATTATAAGATTATCAAAATCAAAAAAATTTGATAATCTTATAAGGCTCGCCAATATTCAAAAACCAAATAAAAATGGTGGATTCAGTAGATTCGATAATACAAAATTACTTGAACTTGCAGAATTACCACAAAAAAACTTAGATGAATTGATAAAATTTGCAAATATTAAACAAAAAACTGATTGTGGAAAAATATTAGAAGTACCTTATGATGATTTATGTACAGCGATAAAACCAGAATATATCAATAATTTAGATAAATATATCTTACATTATAGAAATATGTTTAGTGATCAAGCAAAATATTACGACCATTTTTATAATTTAAAAACAAAAAGTGGTAATAGAATATTTACGGGTAGAGATGGTCGAATGGATGAAATAGAAGTATTAGATTATATGGTAAATATGATACTTAGAGATGGACAATATGCTTTGAAATCTGATGCTTCAATCAAAATGCTTACCTCTATGGTACAAGATGAACTAGTAGATCCACATGTTTTAAAATATTTGCCAAAAGAGGGAGAAACTAATCCGCTGATAGCTGCTGAAATTCATAAATTTTATGAAGCTTATTTGAATAGAATACCTTTTGAAGATGTACTTGTTCCTAATGTACATTCATTGGAAGAAGCAGCATCTAAAATTAAAAAAGGAAATGTATTTAATATAAATGGTGAAAAAAATATTTATATTAAAAATGCTGATGGCACATCTACACAATTAAGTATTGATAAAGAAATGTATTGTAAACTATTCCCACCAATAGAACGTTATGCTTCTACACAAAATGATATAGGTAATTGTTGGCAAATAACAGGTTTCAACAGTTTATTACGAGATATGGATGAAGTTGGCAATGTTTTAAAATGTTTTAAACAAGATGGTAATGATATAATTATATCTTTTCCAAACCGAAAATTAGATGAACTAAGATTTAAAAACGGTGAATTACCTGCACATTGTAATTTAAATGGTTATTCTGAAGGTGCATTAGGTCTACGTTTATTAGAATATACCCATGCAAAAGAAAGACAAGCAGCTAGAATCGCTGAAGCATCAAAAGAGATGAGTCCTTCAAATTATAAACGCTTCTTAGAACATTATAATGAATATAATGGTAACGTCTTTTTACGTGAAGAAGAAGATAGTTGGGGACGAAATTATTGGGAATGGTCTAAAGGAGGAATTGATGAAATATATAAACATAATAAGAGTGGTTGCAGTAATGACGTTTGGGATTTACTAGGTTATAGCAATACAAGAGATTTATCATTTAATGGTAACCCTACTCTCATTCGAAATATACTTAACGATCCAAATAGTTTTAACGAAAATCTTATTGGATGGGCAAGTAAAAATAATGGAGTTAGCGAAAGTGCAATAGCAAATGAAAAAGGTATTGTATCAGGTCATGCATATACCCTAAAAGCAAATGTTGATGAAAATAATAATATAATCGACTATAACCTACTTAACCCATGGGGTATCCTTGAAACTACATTATCTAAAGAAGAAGTTATCAACTTAGGTATGGCACTATATATAGCAAAACGTAGATAAAGCACAATATTTAGTCTAGCTGCCATTTTCTTTTTAGTTGGATAAACTGACCCTGATTATCTAAATCAGAAATAATATTATTAACTATTTCAATCATATAATTAGACTCATCACCACGTCTAAATGCTATACCATAGGAATCTCTTGTATATTTTTTAGGTAATAATTGTACGCTGCCATCTCTCAAGGCAAATGTTCTTAAAATAGCATCATCAGATGTTATAGCAAGTATATGACCGGATTTTAGAGCATTATATGCATCTTCATAAGATTTATATCCCATAACGTGTGCTGTTGGCAATAAAAACTTTATTGTCTGTTCTGCCGTTGAACCAAAAATAACACCAACATTTTTGTCACTCAAATCAGACATTGAACGAACACTGCTTCCTTTTCTTACAAGCAATGTTTGACCCGTAATATAATATGCATTTGAAAAATCGACAAAATTTTGTCTGGTAGGCGTGATTGTCATTGTTGCAATAACCATATCGACCTTGTTTAAATTCAGTAAATATAAACGTTCTTCATCTGTTACAGGAACAAATTTAACCTTTGATGGGTCATGAAAAATTTCTTTTGCGATTGCATGTGCTATATCAACATCAAAACCAACATTAATACCTGATCCATCAATAAAACCAAACGGTTTTGTATCAGTTTTAACCCCAACAATAAGATAGCCACGCTCTATTATAGTCTTATACAAATCCTCTCCGGACTTGATTGCATCATCACGTGTATAGTCATATACATAAAAAATAATACCGCATATAACTGCAATAACTGCTAAAAATATCAAAAGCTTATTCTTCATACCTTTATTATGTAATGAATAAACGATTTTGTAAATATGTTATATTTTGTTAACTATCTGATTTTTTAATTAGCCTGTGATATCCTTATATATAGGAGGAGTTATGAAAGCTGTTGAACATTTTATGCAGGGTTGCTCCTGTTCTGAAAGTATAGTAAGAGAAGCTATTGATTTAGGAATTTGTGATGAATCAGCATTTCCTATTGCTACCGCATTTTCAGGCGGAATGGGTTCCGGATGCCTTTGTGGTGCTATTTCCGGTGCACAAATAGTTATTGGACATTTATTTGGCAAAAATAACAAACATAACAACGACATCCTTGCAAGAAATTTAGCAAAAGAATTTATGGATAAATTCAAAGAAGCACATAAAGTTACTTGTTGCAGAGTTTTATCTAAGGATTTTGAATTTCATTCACCAGAAAGAAAAAAACATTGTTGTAACTTTGTTGAATTTTGTTCAAAAACATTACAAGAAATTATAGATACTAAAGTTAAGAATGGATAATTTGACTTTCAAAAAAAGAATATTGTTTATTGGTGTCCCTGATATGGCTTATATCGGATTGGATACTTTGTGCTATGCAAAAGTAAATATTGTAGGAGTTATGGGACCATTAAAAACGCATAACACATATTATTATTTTAAAAATTTTGTTAAAATGCGTAATTTGAATTTTATTGAATACGATAATCTTAATGATACGGAACTAATTGAAACAATAAAAGACCTTAACATTGATTTAGCAGTTGTATGTTCCTTTAATAATAAGATTCCAAAAGTTTTTTTGGATTCGATAAAAGATGGTATTTTGAATATTCATCCATCGTTATTACCACAATATAGGGGTGGAAATCCATATTCTAGAGTGCTAATGAATGGTGAAAAACAAACAGGCGTAACAATCCATTTTATGTCTGAAAATTTCGATGAAGGTGATATAGTAAGACAAGAAGTTTGTGATTTAGATGAATATGAAACTATGGGGACAATTTTCCATAAAACAAATCGTATTGGTTGTAAATTACTATTGTCTGCTCTTATAGAATATGAACAAAGTGGGACTATCAAACGACAAAAACAACCTGATGGCATATTTATCAAGGCACCAAATGTAAAAGATGCTGAAATGATTATCAATTATAATAGCTCAGCAGCAGAAATTGATGGACTTGTTAGAGGCTTAAATCCGTATATGTCAGCAACAACCTTTTTTAATGACCAAGTTGTAAAAATGTTTAAAGTTAAATGGATACCCGATAATGGTCCTGAAAAATGTCAGAATGGTGAAATCTATAAAATTGAAAATAATAATATTTATGTAAAAACTGCTAATGGAACTTTGTTACCAAAAGTTATGCAATATTCAGGTTATTTTATTGGAGATACTGAAGATTTTATAAGAATAGTCAAACCTAAAATTGGAGATAAATTTAACAATGGATAAATTAAATTTTTTGACAGCCGGAATGCCTCTTACAACAGGGAATAAAAGTTATCCCGGAGCATTAAAAATATTAGAAGAAATGAATTTGGACGGATTAGAATTAGAATTTGTTCACGGTGTAAGAATTTCTGATAAAAACAAAGAAGTCGTTAAAAATTCTAGTCTTGTGAAAACTATACACGCTCCGTTCTACATAAACTTAAACTCAAAAGAAGAAGAAAAAATCGAAGCAAGTGTTCAAAGAATTATTGAAACTGCTGAAGTAGCTGACGAAATTGGTGCATTCAGCATAACATATCACGCAGGTTTCTACTTAGGTATGGACAAAGAAACCGTTTATAAAAATATTCAAAAACAAACTGATATTATTACATCTGAACTTAAAAATAAAAATATTACAGTATGGATTCGTCCAGAAACAACTGGGAAAGCTACTCAATGGGGTGATTTAGATGAAATAATCAATTTATCAAAAGAATTTGAAGATGTATTACCTTGTATTGATTTTGCACATCTTCACGCACGCTACAATGGCATTTCAAATACTTATGATGAATTTGCACGTATTTTTGATAAACTTGCCACAGAGCTTGGCTCAGATATCTTAAATAAATTCCATGCACATATAGCAGGAATCGCATACTCAGAAAAGGGAGAAAAACATCATTTAAATTTAGACGAATCAGATTTTAATTATAAAGATTTACTAAAAGCATTCAAAGACTTTAGTGTTAAAGGTGCTATTGTTTGTGAAAGCCCAAATATCGAGACAGATTGTAAAATTTTAAAAGAATATTACAAATCCTTATAAACTATCTTGAATAGTAGTTTGTAACATTCTTTAAATAAGTTTCAACAGCTTTATAACCTTTAAATACTTCATTAGAATTTTGTGTATAGTTATTTGAAAGCATAAATTTAAGTTCTTTAACTCTTATACGCATTATTTCTTCTGCATCAGCTCTCAAAGTATCATTTGTAGATGTAGCCCATTCTTTTAGTTGAACTAACTCTTGGTTAACCTTAGAAATTGTTGTATTTTCTAGCGTATTAAATGAATATCGCATTAACAAAGCTGTTTCAACCTTAGTAATTCTTGGTTGAACAATTTGAAAAGAACAAATTCTTTTCATAATCACATAGTTATCCGCAATTCTTCTGTGAGAATAAGGAACAGATGTTTTTGCTAATAGTGCAGATATATCCAAATCAGAACATAGATCTTCTGTGTTTAAGTTGGTTTTTACTTTTACTGTTGTCTCAAATATACTATCTAACTTGCTTTCCATATTCCCTCATTAACTAGTTATTTATTATTCTTTGTAAAAATATCAAATAAGCTGAGTACCAGCATAAGAATTATTACACTAAGTATATAACAAACATAATGTTTAATGGTAAGCGAACTCATAAAACTCATTGCAACAGAACCTGCAATCACAGCAATAGCGGTCATAATGACAACTGTTAATTTTTGTGAAAACCCTGCTTTTAACAACTTGTGATGTATATGTTCCGCATCAGCCACAAAAGGTGATTTTCCTTTAAAAATACGTCTTAAGCTGGAATAAGTTATATCCATAATCGGAACAGCAAGAACTATAAAAGGTAATAATATAGCTAATGTCGCACTTTTCATAACTCCTGTAATTGAAATTGAAGCAAGCATAAATCCAGAAAATAATGCTCCTGAATCTCCCATAAATATTTTTGCAGGATTAAAATTAAAGGTTAAAAATGCCATCATTGAACCAGCTAAAATAAAAGCAATCAATGCACTAATTGGATTAGGAGGAGTCATTGCTAATGCAATAATAGCAAGCGTAATTGCATTGATAGTTATAACAGAACCTGCTAGTCCATCAACCCCATCGATAAAATTCACAGCATTACTTATCCCAACTATCCATAAAATAGTTAATGGATATGAAAACCACATATTTAAATGTATAAAATCGCCCGTTGGATTTAGTGGATTAAAAATAGTATCAAATCTAACACCAAGAAAATACACAACAGTAACAATTAAAATTTGAAGTAAAAGTTTAAATTTAGCATTTAGGTTATAAATATCATCAATTAACCCAAGAAGAAACATCAGAGAACCTCCAAGCAATAAGCCGGATACCAAGCTCTTAAAAGGATAACAGCTTAATAGAACAAGAAGTAAAAAGGTAAGCATTGTACTCGACCATATAGCCACACCACCTATTCTTGATACCGGAATTTTATGAATTTTTCTCTCTCCAGGCATATCAACAAGCCCTTCTTTTTTTGAAAATGCAATAACCATTGGCACAATAAATACACCTAATATGTATGAAATTATTGCCGCTATAATATTTATTCCAGTTGTTTCTGATAACTTAATTAAAATTTTATTATCCTCCAATGTTAAATGTTGTTATATAGTGGAAACTTTTTACATAACGCAAGAGATGCTTGTTTTAATTCAGATAGTTTTGCTTCATTATCAGAATTTTTAATAGCCTCAGCAATTATTCTTGCAACCTCCTTCATTGCCTCTTCATCAAAGCCTCTAGTGGTTGCAGCGGCAGCACCAAGTCTTATACCGCTTGTCACAAATGGACTTTGCGGATCATTTGGTACAGTATTTTTATTAGCTGTAATACCTACTAATTCTAATACATTTGCCATATCTTTGCCTGTTTTGCCTGTTTTTCTTAAATCAAGCGTCATTAAATGGTTTTCAGTCATACCACCAACAATTTCCATACCATTATCAAGCAATCCTTGTGCTAAAGCTTTCGCATTTTTTACAATATTCTGTGCATAAACCTTAAATTCAGGTTGAGATGCTTCTAATAAAGCAACAGCTTTACCCGCAATAATATGTTCAAGCGGTCCACCTTGCATACCCGGAAATACAGCTTTATCAATAGCTTGAGCAAATTCTTCTTCACACATAATAATTCCACCACGTGGACCTCTAAGAGTTTTGTGAGTAGTCGTCGTTACAAAATGTGCATAACCTGCAGGAGATGGATGAACACCGCCAGCAACAAGTCCAGCAATATGTGCTATATCTGCTAAAAGGTATGCACCAACTTCATCAGCAATTTCTCTAAATCTTTTGAAATCAATCACTTTTGAATAATTACTTGCACCACAGATTATAAGTTTTGGTTTATGTTCTTTTGCTTTTTTAAGAACATCGTCATAATCAATGTTACCGTTTTCATCTACACCATAACTTTTTACATTAAAGTATAAACCAGAAAAATTAACCGGAGAACCGTGACTTAAGTGTCCACCATTCGATAAATCCATACCCAATACATTATCACCAGGTTTCAATACTGCCATAAAAACAGCCATATTTGCTTGTGCACCACTATGCGGCTGAATATTTGCATGCGGCATACCAAATAGTTTTTTAGCACGTTCTTGACCGATTTCTTCAATTTTATCAATATTATCACAACCATTATAAAATCTTTTATAAGGCTTACCTTCTGCATATTTATTAGTTAAAACAGAACCACAAGCCTCCATAACCGCTTCTGATGTAAAATTTTCACTAGCAATAAGTTCAATAGTTGTTTGTTGGCGTTCAAGCTCTTTATCAATTAATTCTGCAACAACAGAATCAACTCTTCTTATATTATCCAGTTTCATAAATATCCCCCTACTTCATTAAGTATAGGACATACGCCAACATTCCTTAAACTAATTTTGTGACATAGGAATAATAAGTTTTTGTCCTATTTTTATTGAATTCAAATCCTTCAAATTATTCTTTACTTGAATTTCTTTTAATTTTGCTTCATCAAAGCTACCATAGAAACGCATAGAAATATCTTCTAAGCTATCTCCAGCTTGTACTGTATATTCTTTCTCTGCCGGAGATACAACTTCTTCTTGTTGAACCTGTTTATCAGCAGGTATAAAAGTAAATTTCACATTTTCTTTCGCTGATTTTGGTGCAGAGAATTTAATATCATTAAGTGGAGAATATCCAACGCAGAAACTAATTAAAGTCGCAGCTAAAAGCGAAACAACAATCCCTGTGAAGAATCCAGCTGAAAAATAAGTTTTAGGACTTCTTTCAGATGTTGCTGCAATCTTAAAATTCTGCCATAACATATCAAGTTCAGCTTGTTTATCAGTAATATGAGAGTTACTTCTGCCTTTTGCATTATTATATTCTGATAAAGCACTAAGCATAGCCATTTTTTCTCTAGTAATATTTGATCTTCTTAATGTTGAACTTTTCATAATCCTCACCCATATAATTTTTTGATAAAATCTTTGATTATCATAACAAAGATTATCACAATAGTAAAATTATTTCAATAAAATCATCCATTTGGATGATAAAATTTTGTAAAAAATTTATCAAAAATTTAAAATTATCAAATATTTTTCAAATTCTTTATGTTATTCTAAAAAAAAAGAAAGGTATGAATATGAGTTTGTGCGTGTTTCAAGGAACATTTAATCCTATTCACAAAATTCACTTACAAGTTGCAAAATTTGCAAAAGAATATTATGGATTTAAAAAAATTCTGTTTATACCTGCATATATTCCGCCACATAAAACCATAGATAAGAGTTTAGCAGCTCATCGATTTAATATGGTGAAACTTGCGATATCAAAGTTTAAAGGTTTTCAAATTAGTGATATTGAATACAAAAAAGAAAATAGTTCTTATACATACAACACCATTTTAGAATTAAGAAAACAATATAATTTAACTGATGAAAGAATAGGTTTTTTAATAGGTACTGATGCATTTGAAAAAATCGAAAGTTGGTCTGAAACAGATAAATTAAAAGAATTAGTGCATTTTATTGTGTTTCAACGCACAAACAATTTTACAGAATCCAATTTTGATTATTTAAAAAATAAAGGATACAGCTTTGAATTTGCACCAATGAATTTTACAGATGTATCATCAACAGCACTTCGTAATAATTTAAGAAACGGGTTATCAATAAAAGACATTGAAATAGATGAAGTTAGGGAGTATATAAAAGAGCATGCCTTATA
>JAMPEO010000004.1 GCA_023665105.1 Candidatus Gastranaerophilales bacterium
TCACATAAATTACATAAAGAATAACCCAAGATTTGCACAAAATGGTAAAATTACCTCCACTTTTGGGAATTATATAAAATGAGGAGTCCGCCACTCTATTGCTCATATAATAAGAGCAGAAAATAATGCCATTCAGTTAAAACTAGAAGATTATGAACAAATAAAGCATATTGGAACAATAGCAAGAATATTAGAACATATTGCAAAATATAGAATTGAAGAAAAATATAATGTTAAGCGTTTTGCTCCAATTGATGTCCTACATGAAACATATAGCAAAATTTAAATTTATTGATTAAGCATTAGAAAATTTTGTATATAATTTTTTATTCTTTTTATGTTTATAATTGTTTTCTTCAACAAAATCAGTAAAAATATTTATTATCAATTTATTTAAACTGATATTTTCTAATTCAGCAATTTCTGCTAATGCTTGATGAATCGTAGCTCCAGTTCTAACATTAAAACTACCGCTATATGCTTTTTGTGGAGCCTTGCCTAATTCTTTACAAGTTTCTAAATATTCATCAACCATTTCTTTAAAAGAATTTTCCAATTCTTCTATAGTATTACCTTCAAACATTATTAAATCGTCAATAAATAAAATTTTTCCATAAAGAAATTTCTCGGTTAAATTGTATTCAACAGAACCAATATAATTTTTATATTTTAATACATTATTAGTTTTATCTTTCATATTCATAATTATATTAATCCATTCCTTTCTAATTTTTCTATTATCTCATCGATTATATAACTCTTGATAATATTTTTAGGATGAGGTTTATGGAACATTATTATGTCACCATCTTTATTTTTAAACTTTTTTCTTGAACCACTAGTTTTTCCGGTTGCGATTTCAATATAACCATAGAACTTCATAACTTGTATAAGTTCTTCATAGGTCAGGTCTTTAGGTCTATTCAGAAATTTGCTTATTAATTTATCTATTTTTGTCATATAAATAGAATAACATAAAATTAAACATTTTGCAACTATATTTTAGTTGCAATTTAATATAAGTTAATTTTGTTTTATAATGAAAAAATGTTTACCAGTAAAGAATCAAAACTATTGATGGAAATTTTTGATAATATAGAATTGGAAGAAGTGATTTTTCCAGAGTACAAATTTCCATCTTGGTTTCCTGAAAACTTACAAAATAAAGTTCTAGAACAAGAAACGTTTATTAAATCACTTAACAAAGAAAAATTAAGAAAGTTTACTGATGTTTATGCAATGATGGTCGAATATTTTAACTTAGTTTTACCAATATTTACTGATGTACAAACTAAAGATATGTGGATAAAGTTAAACAAAATATCTAGTGCTAAAACTGAAAATTTTATAAACTATATATTTTTTATTGCTAACGATTTCGATGGAGCAATATCTTTGTATCAAAAACATCTCAACGAAAAAGAATGTTTTATTAAAATTTTACAAAAAATTAGCGAATTAGAAGAATTATTAGAGGAATACGAATGTCATTTTTATGGTCATATGTTATCAGAAGAATTTGAACCATTAAAAGAAAAACTTCAACAATTTAAAGAACAATCAATTCCATTATTAGAAGATTTTCAAAATGAAACAAATAATATTTCTTATATGAATTCTAATTGGCGACCAATAACGAGGGAATATAAATCTGAAAATGCACTTCCGATATTTTTTGCAAGAAAATTATCGCTCTATTTTAAGAAAGAATTTAATAAACCATATAATAGATATGTTGCTGAAACCGAATTGTTAACTATACATACAAAAAACCGTTTTGTTACTTTGCTGAATGTGATTTAAACAACGCAGACAACATTGTGGATTACATCAAACAAAATATTAAAAAATAACCGCAATTTTAGTAGAACTCATTCAAACCCACTCATGTAGTGGGTTTTATTGTTTTTAACAGATTGTACATAAAATCAACAATATTATTTTAGTAGAACTTGTCAAACGCAATAAAAATGAGGGTTTGAACCATATCAACCCTCGATTTTATGAAAAAATACCCTGGATGCGATTCGAACGCATGACCTACCGCTTAGAAGGCGGTTGCTCTATCCAGCTGAGCTACCAGGGCCTACAAAATATAGAATAGCATATCAATTATCTTTTGCAAGTAAATTTTATTATTAATTATGATTTTTTAAGTTTTTACTGTATAATACAGTTTATGAAAAAGTTTTTGTTAGCAATATTATTGGTTATTTTTTCAGTATCAGCACTTCCATGTAGGGCAGAAAATTTACCTATTAAAGAAAAACTTGATAACGCTAAAGCTACTTACAGCAATAAATATTCTGTCGTTAAATTTTTTCAAGAGCACGTACATTACGCAAATCAAACTGATTTAGAAAAATTTCTAAAATTTTATTCACCTGAATATATAAGTAATGACGGTTTTGATTACAACGTAACAAAAACTTTATTCACAGATTTATGGAAACAATATACAGGTATAAAATATAAAAATTATGTAAATTCTGTTGCCTTCTACGGAGATTACGCAGTTGTAAACGTAACAGAAGTCGCAAATGCCTCTGTAATAAATGATAAAAATCAAAAAGGCAGTCTTAAAAGTTTTGTTGATGTAATTTATTATATTAAGCGACAAGGCAAAAGCTGGGTAATAACAGGTGAAAATATTATCACAGAAGAAATAAACATAGCATGGGGTACTGCTAAATGTGTAGCAACCCACCTTGAAGCACCACAGCAAGTAGGTGCAGGTGAAGAATATAGTGCTAAATTATATATAGCACCACCTAAAGGTATTGTTGCAATAGGTTCTTTAAGCTCTGAAATAGTTTCTTATCCACAAAAACCTCAAAAAGATGTGTTTAAAAAATTCTCTCCGGATTATTCCTTAGAACGCATTATTATTGCAAACACAAACAATACTAATGAATATGTTATTGCATCCATTGGATATTCTTCTCCACAAATAGGACAAAACAATACCGTAAACATGAACCTTTCAGGCTTTGCTTGTCTAATCAGAAGAGTTAACGTAGTACCAAAAAATAATTATATTGAAATCAAAAATGATACAAAATAAAAAGAAAACTTTTAATAATATAATCTATTTTATAGTTAGTCTTATCTTTATGGTATTGCTTGATTTTAGCTTGACAAATTCAATTTTAAACAATGTTTTCGTAGTATCAGATAACTTTAAGCTTATTGATATCGTTTATGTAAAAAACTATGGTGCAGCTTTCTCAATGTTTCAAAACTCCACTGTATTACTCATAATAATATCTATAATTGCAATGTTATCGATTATATATACTATATTCAACAATATAAACAAGTTCTCAACAATAGTTTTTTTCTATTCTGCGATGTTACTGGCAGGAATTTATTGCAATACTTACGAAAGAATTACTCTAGGATATGTTCAAGATTTCTTTAATCTTAAATTTATAAATTTTCCTGTTTTTAATATATCTGATATCTTAATAAATTTTAGTGTTCTTGCTATAATGTTTCTTGTTGTTACAAAGAAATACTTAAAAAATGATTAAAACATTTATTATTGATGATACAGAAGCAGGAACAAGAATAGATTTGTATTTATCCGAACTATTAGAAGATGTTTCCAGAACCAAAATACAGAATCTTATCAAATCAAATTACGTTCTAATAAATAATAAAACCTGTAAACCCTCTCAAATAATAAACACAGATGATGAGGTTTCATGCGATGTTTCTGATATAGAACAATGCAACCTGCAACCTGAAAATATACCATTAGATATTGTCTATGAAGATGATAATATTGCAATAATAAATAAACCATCCGGAATGCTGACACATCCGACATCTAAAGAAAAAAATAACACTTTGGTTAACGCACTTTTAGGCAGATATGGGAATAACCTTTCCGATTTAAACGGTGAATATCGCAGAGGAATTGTTCACAGACTAGATAGAAATACTTCGGGATTGTTAATAATAGCAAAAAACAATAATGCTCACGCTAAGATTGCAGAAATGATTAAACAAAGAAGCATCGAAAAAAGGTATTTAACTATAGTCAAAGGAGTTATAGATAACGACACAATCATAAATGAGCCTATTGGCAGAAGTAAATCACACCCAAACAAAATGATGGTTACTCCTGATGGAAAACCAAGTCTTACCGAAGTAAAAATTATAGAACAATTAAATAACGCAACATACCTTGATATAAACCTTAAAACGGGTAGAACGCACCAGATAAGGGTGCATCTTGCATATATAGGACATCCTGTTTTTAACGATACATTATATGGTTTTGGCAAAATGAAAATAAAAACAGAAGAACAAGTGTTACAATCCTATAAGCTAAAGTTTTTAAATCCTTTTAATGATAAACTAATTGATATAGAGATTGAACCTGATGAAAAAATAAAAAAAATCTTACAATATATAAAAAACAAATAGGAGATACAAATGAAAAAACTTATAACAAATATATTTTGGCTAATTTTATGTTTAGCAAGCTTATACTATGCTTACACATATAGCGTCCAAACATTAAACAATGTTGACACAAAACTTTCCATAGAAATTTTAAGTTTAGTATTTATTGCAGGTTGTTCATTTGCGGCATTCATATTCAATATTATCTTTAACAAAACATACGAATCTTTAAACATCTATAAAAGAGAACTTGAAAAAGAATCTATAGATAGCACTGAAAGTTCATCAAGAATAAAAGTTTTAGAATCAAAAATCCAAGTATTAGAAAAAGCACTAGATGAAGCTCTAAAAAAATAATTTGTAAAACTTTTGTAACAAAAGCTCAAACATGGTCAAATTATATTTTTACGTCCTTTATAAAAAATATAATATAAAGGAAGTGCAAATATGAATAATAGTATTACCCCTGTTAGTATTCAACCGCAAACAAGTATTAATGAAACAAAAGGAACAACTCCACGAAGATTTATTTCTACTCAGAGTGTAGATAGAGTAGAAAAAATCGGTGGTACAAACCCAATGGAAAAACCGACGAAAATGCTTTTATCAATGCTTAGAGGAGCATTGAGTGATGAACCTGTAGATATGGAAGTTTTCAAAGGCAGCAATTATGCTGATTGGGCAAAAATGTTAGACATAGCAAATGAAGCATCCGTAACAGGTATGGCATTAGATGCAAGCAAAAAAATGCCTAAAGGAACAATTCCAAAAGGTATAGAACTAAAAATGTCAGAAGTTCAACGTGAAGCAGCAGTAAGGCACGGTGAACAAGAAAAAATCCTTAGCGAACTTACAGAAATGTACGCTCAAAAAGGAATTGAAACAATCCAACTTAAAGGGATTGGTTTATCTATGGATTATCCCGAACCTACACGCAGATTCGGCGGAGACATAGACATCTTTACAAGATTAAAAGGTACTGAAACTCAAAGTTTAGGACATTCAAACTCTTATGGTATCGTAGACGATATGATGGCAGATATGGGACTTGAAGTAGAAGACCACCATGCTTCTAAGAAAACAAAACATAGTGAATTTGACTATAATGGCGTTCGAATAGAAAACCACAGATATTTTATCAATAAAGAACGCATGCCGGAAGCAGAGGCTTTAGATGATTTCTTACATAGATCTATTAACCCTCGTGAACGAATTCTTCCACATGGAACAAAAATATTAGTTCCATCAAAAGAATTTAACAGTGTATTCCTAGCCCATCACGCATTTCAACATTATGTATTCAGTGGAATAGATTTACACCATCTTACTGATTGGGCAATGCATATCAAAGAGAATGGGTTACAATTACCACCTGAAACAAAAGGTACAAATTTTGAAAAATTCACTTATGCATTAACTAATTTATCAAACAGATACTTAGGCACTGATGTCAAAGTTCCTGAAGATAGAAAATATGAAGATGCAATCTTTGAAAAATTGCTTCATCCTGAAGTGGAAAAACCACCTGAAGGAATGAATAAAATGGAAATTTTATTATATAAAACAAAACGTTTCTTTAGAACAACAACCCAAACCTCAAAATATACAGGTGAATCGGTAACAAAAACTGTATTAAAAACAATTATAAGCAAATTTCAAGATTCATCAACACTATTCAAAGTATAAAAAAAGGCCACTCCATTGAGTGGCTTTAATAATCGATTTAGTAAGATTAGGTAAGTAAAACTTTTTATTACATTCCTTCTGCGTAATTAAAATCATTTTTGATATTATCAGATAACATTGTTTTAAATGAATCCATGAATGCATTTATTTCATTCAATTCAGTTGATAAAGTTGTGATGTGGTTTTCAATTTGACTTTCCCAAGCTGTCATATCAGCAACTTCTGCTTCATAAAAACAATCAATATATTCTACTTCTTCAGTATATTCAGGGATTTCTGTATAATCAACGTAAGAATATGTTGAATCCATATAGGATACAGAGAAAATATTTTTACATTCTGTACGTAAAGCACTATACTTAGCAGTTTTCCATTCTGCTAAATCAGCAGTTTCAGCAGCCGCTAGGGTCTTACTGTTTTGATATTGTGTTATTTGCATGTTAATCTGATTTTTTCGATGAACATACGATAACAAGGTTTCGTTTAATGTAGCTTCTGCCATTGCTTCTTACCTTACGGATAAATCTTACATGTATATAAAGTTTTTCTATAATTCCTGATTTCAAACATGTTTTATTTTGTTACAAAAGTTAACATGGCTGAAACATTCATGGTTACATGGTCACAGCGATTTTGAATTATAAAAATTCAGCAAAATATTAAGCGAAAACAAACATTATCAAATACAGTCTTTAGCCTTATGTACTGCGGATTTCAAGCTATACATAACATTCTCTTCGCCAATTTGTTCTACTATACCAAATTTTTCAAGCTGTTCTTTTATATTTTGATTAGCTAGAACAAGTATAATATTTATACTTTGTGATTTTAATCTTAAAATAATATCTTCAAATGCAAAAATTGCAGAAACATCGAAATATTCATCTTTACGGCAGTCAAGTATTATACATTTTGTACCCCAAAACTCATCAAATTGAGATATAAGTTGCGTAGCAGAGCCAAAGAATAACGCTCCATCGACATGCACAATTCTTATCTTATGCTTACATAAATCTTCAATACGTTTTTCACGAAGATTAACATTTTGTCCATATTCATCACGATGAATAAGCTTTGTGCTGTCAGCAACACGTTTTGCATACAAGACAGCAGCAAGTGTAATTCCGGCACCCACAGCAACAATTAGGTTATAAAATAATGTTAAAATAAAAACTAAAACAAGAACATACAAATCATCTTTTGGTGCATATTTGATAACCTTTAATAATTTTGTATCGACAATATCATAACCGACTTTTATCAATATTGCAGATAAAACAGACATCGGTATCAGCTCTAAATAATGTGCAAAATTAAAAGCAAAAACACCTATTATAACCGGAGTAACCAAAGTACAAATTCTCGTTGTCGCACCTGTATTGATAGCAGCAACAGTTCTCATCAATGCTGCAGAACCCGGTAATGCACCAAATAAAGAACTTAGAGCATTTCCCAATCCTTGTCCAATCAACAAACGTTTAGTATTTATCTTTGTTTTTGTTATTGAATCACATACCAAACCTGTCATCAAACTTTCCGCAGACATTATAATTGCAAGTATAACTGCATAGTGAAAATTCGATACAATCTCATTAATGGAAACATTTGGAATAGTAAATGATATAGATGTCAAATTTACAGTACCAATCCTATCAACATTAAAATTAAAAACTACAGATAGAATTGTACATAATATAAGTGCCAAAACTTGAGATGGCACAAATTTGTTAATTCTTTTCGGTATCAAGAAAATTATCAATAATGTTAATATTCCAAGTAAAAGTGCCTGATAATTAACAGAGGTCAAATTAGATATGAAAGATTGAATACCAGTAATTGTATTCGCTTTGACCTGATGTCCAATTATAGGATTTAATTGCATAATAATAAGAATACAACCAATACCATTCATAAATCCTGATATAACAGGATATGGAATATATTCAACAATTTTAGATAATTTTGTAAAACCCAATATAATTTGTAAAATACCTGCCAAGAAAATAATAAGTAGTACAGATGTAATATTAGAATTTAAAGCAAGCATTATTGATGATACAACGATTGTCACAGGTCCTGTTATTCCGGAAACAACAGGCAAACTAAGATTGATTAAACCTGAAACAAAACATAATATAATAACACCTACAATCCCTGCAGTAGCACCAAATCCTGTAGCTACGCCAAATGCTAAAGCTTGAGGCAAGGTAACAATTGATGCAACAACAGCTCCTAATACATCACCTGCAAATATTCTTGATTTTGAAAGAAAATTTTTAAACATATTTGTATATTATAGCATATTTAAAAAATATATTGATAAACAAGCCTATTTTATTAAATAAATAACAAATACTCAAAAATTCCTACATATAGTTGATGACTATTAAGTCATATATGTATAGGATATTTATGGGGAAGAGTACTCTATGGAAACAAAAGAAGAAACAATTAAAACAAGTTTTACAAGTGAATTATACAGCCAATTCAGCTGGTTTAAGAACCTTTTTGAGGCACCGGTGCAGGCTGCTTGTGACGAGTTTTTCTCAACAGGTTTTGAATTCAAACTTGTTGGAGTTAGTGAAAATATGAATGTTTTAACCCAAAATGAAAGTTTCTTTGTTACTAAAGTCCAACTAGATGCAAAAAATGATGTATTTGTAAGAATTTCGCAAAATGCCATACGTGTCATTCTTGATAAAGTTTTAGGTAAGAGTAATAAGAAATTTGATTTATCATCTATTTCTGATTTAGAAGCAAAAATCATAACGACATTTAATGAATTTTTATATGAAAGAATTTCCGATAATATTGATAAAACAAAACTTGAAAAACATCCTGATACAATAAATTTAAGCTATTTTATCAGAAACCTTTCATCAGATGAGAGTGCAAGATTTGTATTATCATTCCCGAAATCAGTATTAGCACCTGTTATGCTACCTGAAATTCCGGATGAGAAAAGAATAAACGAAATGATATTTAGCGATTGTCCTGTTGATGTAACTATTAAAGTAGGTTCAACAGATTTCGCTGTTAATGATATTAAAAAACTCGATGTAGGAGATATTGTTTTATTTGAAAACAGTAATTCCAGAGAAATGATATTGATTTGCGATAACATTTTACAACGTTTTGCAATCAATCCAAACAAAGAAATAATTATACCATACGAAGAAGACGAAGAAAGTGATGGAGGTGAGGAGGATATGGATACAAACAGCTTAACAAATCTATGGGACAGCCTTCAGATTGAAATGAGTGCAGAATTTGAAAAAATAAAAGTATCTCTTGGTGAACTTAAAAATATCCAAGAGGGATTAGTAGTAGATATAAGCTCTGTATATAATAATAAAGTATCATTAAAAGTTGGTGAACAAATTGTTGCTGACGGCGAACTTGTTATTATCAATGACAGATACGGTGTAAAAATATCAAAAGTAACTGCTGATGATTTCAAAGATACAGGTAATGTGGAAAACATGGTTAATGCAGCAGCACGTGCCGGTTCATCAGTGAGCGTTGCACCAAACTCAGCAGGATTAAAACAAGGCGGAGGAGCAGCACCTATGCCGGAAGCACCTGCAGCAGGAGGCGAAGGCGGAGATGAATTTGACTATAGCGATTTTGACTTAGACGAATAATTTATAAAAGATAAGGATTAGGATTAAGAATGGGATATATATCAAATTTTATAGTTTATTTTTGTGCAATGATTGGAATTATCATTCTTGCATTGTACGTTTATAAAAAATTCAATGTAACATCTTTCACAGGAAGAAGAACAAGTTCTTTAAAAATTGAAGATACACTAAGTTTAACACCCAGAAAAACTCTTTACGTAATAAGAAACGGAAGAGAACGCTTTTTAATAGCCGGAGATATGGAAAGAACAACATTAATTTCTAAACTTGAAGAAAACGCTGAAATCCATCACGAAACAAATCCCAGAATGGTAAGAAGCGGAGTTGACCTTTCTGAACGTGCAATAAAAGCTCAAGATAATGTTGCACCAATAAAAAAACCTATTATGAAAGAGATAAGAAACCGATTAAATTTTTAAGAAAAGGAATAATATATAATGGATGTATTTGCAAATTTTAACCCTGTTTTACAAATGTTGGTAGTAATGTCACTATTTTCATTACTTCCGTTTATGTTTTGCTGTATGACAAGTTTTTTACGATTTACAATAGTTTTTTCAATGTTAAAAACAGCAATGGGTACACAGCAGGTACCTCCATCCATCGTTATTATTGGTTTAAGCATGATTTTAACATTTTATACAATGGGCGGAGTATTTCAAAAAATGTATGATATGGGTTCTGTACCATATATGAAAAATCAGGATTTAGTACAAACTATAGAGCTAGGTTCTAAACCATTAAAAGAATTTATGATGAAACAAACAAGAGAAAGTGATTTGGCTTTCTTCATAGAACTTTCAAATAAAAAACCTCCTGAAAGTCCTGAAGATATTACAATATGGCAAGTTGCACCTGCATATATTTTAAGTGAATTAAAAACAGCTTTTGAAATAGGTTTTATTGTATTTGTACCGTTTATTGTTCTTGACTTGATTATTGCAAACATCCTGTTAGCACTCGGTATGTTCATGTTATCACCTACAATTATTTCACTACCATTTAAATTACTTATATTCATTGCAGTTGATGGATGGGCATTGATTGTTCAAGGTCTGGTACAAAGTTATAACACCTAGGGGAGATAGAAATGGAACTTTTAGTTGAATATTTAGCAAAAGGATTTATGACAATGCTGGCAATTTCAATGCCATGTGTATTAACAGCAGCATCGATAGGTCTTGTTGTCGGTATTATACAAGCAGTTACACAGGTTCAAGAACAAACCATTGCAGCTGCTCCAAAAATCTTTGCTGTATTTTTAGTTATTGTTATAGGCGGTATGGGATTCATTAAACTTCTTACAAACCTATTTAATGAAGGTATGGGTATTGCATTCAATGTTATACCAAGAAACGACAATTATGTTTTAGCATCAGATTTTTATCAATATACTTCACCATTACAAGCAGGAGAATTATCAAACAAATATCCTAAAAATTTGCAACTTCGTGAAGTAATCAAGCGTCCGAGTGATGCTCCATTTCTTGAACACGATGGCAAGTTAAAATATGATAAATCACCACGAACACCTATGCCAAAACCAAACTTCATTGAAACAAATAAAATTATAGGACGATAAAGAAATGATTGATTTTAAAAGATTTTTTATAACACTTATAACAATACTATCAGCAAACATTGTATTTGCTGATAGCTACATAATGATTGCAGATGGTCCAATAACAGAAATAAAATGCGAAGACAACTGTATTGTAAATGTCCATGCACTAACAACGTTAACAAACGAAAAAAAATCTGTTATTGTTACAGCTTTGAAAGATGGCTCAACACAGTTTACAATTAAAGTAAAAAACAGATGTCATTGCTACAAGGTAAATGTCACCAACGGCATTATGCAAATCTGCGGAGATAATACAGTTAAAATACTAACTATAGACTTACCACCAGAAGCATTACCTACAGAAGCAACACCTGCGGAGGGATGTACTAAGTGATAGCACAAGATGTTGTAATACAACTTGGCAAAATGTTTCCGTTGTTTGCAGTTTATCTTACAACGGGTTTCATTGTATTTGCAAGAATTATGGGATTTGTAAGACTTGCACCAATTCTTAACAGAAAGGAAATCCCATCACTTGTAAAATTATCTCTTGCACTTTTACTCACAATAATCTTGGTATCCGCAAAACAACCGGCAACTCCACCTGCTGATAATTGTTTTGTATTATCACTACTTTTGAATTACGCAGCCGGTGCAATGCTTGGATATATGGCACAGTTAATTTTACTTGCTATAGATGCAGGGGCAGATATGATAAACATGCAAATGGGTTTAAGTTCAGCAATGGTATTAGACCCAACTACATCTTCACAAACATCTATACTTGCTAAGCTTATTTCACTTTTAGGCATTGTTATTTTTATGGAAATTGGTGGATGTTACTGGCTTATGAACGCATTTGTAAGAAGCTTTGAAATTTTTCCGCTTTATGCTACAAGCATACCGCTTGATAAAATTGTAAATATGGATTACTTAATAAAAATGACCTCTAATGTTTTATATATGGGTTTACAGGTAGCATCACCAGTATTGCTTGCAACATTAGGACAAGACATTATTCTTGGTGTGATTTCAAAAACTGCACCACAAGTTAACGTATTCCAACTAAGTTTCTTATTTAAACCTGTTTTTGGTGCCGCAATTATGGTTTGGATATTACCAATGTTGATAAATATAATCACAGATTATTATCAATCATTTGCAAATATTATCTAAACCATATTAACCTTTGCTAAAAAATATGCGTGAACGTAGTAAGCATAAATAACACCAAGCACAGCACCCCAAAAAACCTGTAACGGAGTATGCCCAAGAAGTTCTTTCAATCTTCCGCCAATTTCTTGAATTTCATGCTTGTAAAAATCATCTAAAATTCTATTTAAACAAGCTGCCTGTTTACCTGCAGCTCGTCTAACACCTGCAGCATCATACATAACAACCAGAGCATAACCCAAAGCTATTGCAAACTCTACAGAATTAAAACCAAGAATAAGCCCAACCATAGTAGACAAACCCATTACACTCGCAGAATGAGCACTAGGCATTCCTCCTGTAGTAGTGAACAATCTAAAATCAATTTTTTTATCAAATATAAGATGAAGTGAAAACTTAATTGTTTGAGCCAACAGAGGTACTGTTAAACTAACAAACAAAACCTCATAACCAGTATTTACATATTTGATTAAATCCATAATCCCTTTTCCCTAAACGACTATATAATACAATAATAAATGTAATAAGATATTTTGTCACGTAATTTACCAAATGTTTTACATTTCATAAATAAAATCATATATATACACCATATTTCAATCTATACAAAACATAAAATATATGTTAAAATCATATCAGATGTAGTAGAAAATTTTTAGGAAATATATGCGATAAGTTATTTAAAAACATCAGTTAAATAATCGGTTGGTAGGCTATATGTACCAACAGTTGCATATATATAATAAAAACAATAGAAAAGGATAAAGCAGATGAATACTGGTATTTCAATCGCTCTGATTGTTGTATTGGCACTCGCACTTGTTGTACTATTTGTAATGTACAATAAGTTGTCAAAGCAATCTAAAGTTAATGCTGCCGATTTGGCGGAAAAAGAAAACTTAATCAAAAAAGAAGCTATGATTAGTGCAAAAGAAGCACTTCAAGAAGAAAGAGAGAAGTTTAACGACGAAGAACGTGAACGCAGAAGAGAATTAAACAACCTTGAAAACAAACTAACAAAACGCGAAGATGAATTGGAAAACAAAATCCAATCAGTTACAGATAAAGAATCACACCTTGATAAAAGAGAAGATGAAATAGATAAAAAAGAACACGAATTAAATGAAGCTATTCAAAAACAAGTTACAGAACTTGAACGTATTTCAGGATTATCTGTAGAAGATGCTAAAAATATGTTATTAGAACAACTAAAAAAAGATTTAGCACAAGAACAAATGCAGCTTATTCGTGAAAACGAAGCAAAAATAAGAGAAGATGCTGTTGAAAAAGCAAAAGATATCATTTCAACAACAATGCAGCGTTGTATGATGGAACAAGTTGTTGAATCTACAGTTTCTGTTGTATCTCTTCCGAACGATGAAATGAAAGGTCGTATTATCGGACGTGAAGGAAGAAATATTAGAACTCTTGAAACACTCACAGGTGTTGATTTAATCATTGATGATACTCCGGAAGCAGTAGTATTATCTTCTTTTGATCCAGTTAGACGTGAAGTTGCAAAACTTGCACTTGAAAAACTTATTCAAGACGGTCGCATCCACCCTGTAAGAATTGAAGAAGTTGTAGAAAAATCAAAAACCGAAGTTGAAAAGAAAATCTTCAGAGAAGGTGAAAATGCAGCACTTGATATGGGTGTTATGGGCTTAAGTAAAGAGCTTATTAAAGATTTAGGACGTTTATACTATAGAACAAGCTACGGTCAAAATGTACTTAACCACTCAATAGAAGTTGGTAATATAGCCGGTATGCTTGCTGCAGAACTTGGTGCTAATGTATACGTTGCTAAGCGTGCAGGTTTGTTACACGATATTGGTAAAGCTGTAGACCAAACCCAAGAAGGCACACACATCCAACTTGGTGTAGAACTTGCAAGAAAATTCGGAGAAAAAGAAGAAATTATACACGCAATCGAAGCACACCACGATGATGTAACCGCAAATACTATTGAAGCAGTTTTAGTAAAAATAGCCGATGCAATTTCAGCAGGAAGACCTGGTGCAAGACGTGACACGTTAGAAATTTATATCAAACGTCTACAAAAAATTGAAGAAATTGTTAACAGCTATGAAGGTATTAAACAATCATTTGCAGTTCAAGCAGGACGTGAAGTAAGAGTTATTGTTGAAGCAGAAATGTTTGACGACCTTGCTTCAGGAAAACTTGCAAGAGATATAGCTAAGAAGATTGAAAACGAACTTGATTATCCTGGACAAATAAGAGTAACCGTTGTTCGTGAATTCAGAGCTGTAGAAGTAGCAAAATAGGGGTAAATACAATTTAATTGCCTAAATAGAAACAGAGAATAATGACAAACGTAATAAAAATTTTATTTTTCGGAGATTTAGTAGGTAAATGCGGTAGAAATGCCGTAATTACCTACCTTTCTGATTTAAAAAATAAAGACAACAAACCAGATTTTGTCATTGTAAACGGAGAAAACGCATCACACGGTTTCGGACTCACTGAAAAAAACTATAATGAACTTCTCAACGCAGGTGTAAACTGTATTACATCAGGGAACCACATCTGGGATAAAAAAGATATTTTCGGATATATCGAAAACGCTGATAAACTTATCCGTCCACTTAATTATCCTGAAGGAACAGCCGGTGTCGGAAGTAGAATCTTTGAAGTAGGAGATACAAAAATCGGAGTGATAAACGCTCTTGGTCGTGTATTTATGCAGCCTATAGATTCGCCTTGGACAACGGTAAAACAGGCTGTTGAAAAAATGAAAGAAGTAACCCCTAATATAATTGTAGATTTTCACGCCGAAGCAACAGCAGAAAAATTATGTTTTGGCAGATACTTATCAGAATTTGGTGTATCAATGTTTGTAGGAACACATACCCACGTACAAACTGCAGATGAAAAAATCATTAACGATATGGCATATATAACAGATGTCGGTTTTTGCGGAACTGTAAATAGTATTATCGGTATGGAATACGAAACGTCTATCAAACGTTTAACAACACTTATGCCTGAAAGATATGAAGTCGCAGAAGATTACCCTGTACAAATCAATGCAGTTGAAGTTTCCATAATTAACGGAAAAGCAACTGAAATAAAAAGAATTAATTTTAATGTAGATAGTAAAGAAGGATTGGAGGCTAACGTTGATAACAGCGTTTGAATTTTATAATTCTGGGAGGGTGGAATGAAATCAGATCTTCATATCCATACCTATTATTCAGATGGCGTATTCTCACCGGAAAAAATAGTTGATTTAGCAATAGAACACGGATTAGAAGCTATTGCTCTCACTGATCACGACAATATTTTATCTTATGATGTTGCTCAAAAATACATTAAAGAGAAAGGTGAAAATCTTGAACTTATCAGAGGTGTTGAAATAAACACCTTATACAAAGGTATGGAAGTTCATATCCTCGGATATTTTATGGACATAAACAACAAAGATTTTGTCAGTATGCTCAAAGCACAGCAACAAGCACGTATCAAACAAACAAAAGAGATTTTAGCACTTCTAAATAAAAAAGAAGGTATCAAAATTAAGTTTGAAGACGTAAAAAATATGGTTGCAGAAGGCGGAAGTATCGGACGCCCGCACATAGCAAAAGCCATAACAAATGCCGGCGGAACAGCAAACGTAATAGAAGCATATAGTAAATATATCAATACAGAATCAAATGTTTATGTGGAAAGAAAAACTGTATCACCGTTTGATGTTGTTGAAATAATATACGACGCAGGCGGTATTCCAGTAATTGCACACCCTTATGATGTTCCTGTAGCAGATGAACTAATACCGCAGCTTGTTAACTGTGGTTTAAGAGGTATTGAAGCATATCATAGAAAACACTCTGCACCATATATAGAACATTTTTCAACACTTGCAGAGGAATATGGTATAATTGTAACAGGAGGTTCGGATTTCCACGCTCCAAACATTATGAACGGACAAATTATTCTTGGTAAAAACTTTGTTCCGGAATGGATATACGACAACCTTATACAAGAGAAAAAACGTCTTGATATGGCGTAATCAGAAAGGAATACTTACACTGATATGAAAGATGGATTCACACTTATAGAAGTTGTAATCTTATTTGTAATATTTATAACAGTAGCAATACTTGTTATACCTCTTTCTGTTGAAGATGCAATAAGTGCAAAAAATATTGCTCGCTGGAAACACGAGCAAAGCAGTTTTGCAAGTATTCCAATAAGTATGATGGACAGCGAAAATTACAAAACCAAAGGTGAAATAGATATTCAAGATTTTATGGCAGCTCTAGTTAAAATCCATCCATTAAAAAACGTTATTAAATATAAAATTAAATATATGAACGGAGAACTTCCTGAAGAAAAATATACATTTGAAGAGATATACAACACCGATAATGGTGCTACAATCGCATTCAAATGGTTTGATGACGGAGCTGTAAATGGCGAAGATAAACTCTATGGAATGATAATGTATGATGTAAACGGAAAACGTGGTCCAAACGTATGGGGAAAAGATGTTTTCGGAATGAATGTATACAGCAACAAAATTGAACCCTTCGGCAAAAATCAAGAACCTATAGCCATAGAAGCTGATTGTTCAAGACAAGGAACAGGTGTTTACGCATCATATTATTATCTAAACGGGGGACACGAATAGTGATTCAAAGAGCTTGCGTTTTTTCATCATCTTCAAACACATTAGATAAATCATATTATGAAGATGCTTCATTACTAGGTGAACTCTTAGCCAAAGCAGGGATAGATATGGTATATGGCGGAAGTTGTGTTGGAACAATGCATGCAGCAGCAAGTTCTGCAAAAAAACATGGTGCAAAAATATACGGAGTAATGCCTGAAAAATTATATCACTTTGGAGTCTCATCAGATTACTGCGATGAATTCTTTTTAACACCTGATATGCGAAGCAGAAAAGCTAAACTTGACGAATTATCAGATTCTATAATTGCATTAGCAGGCGGATTTGGAACTCTTGAAGAAGTATCTGAAATGATTGTACAACGTCAGCTTGGTTATAATCATAAACCTATTGTTTTCTTGAATACAAACGGTTTTTACAACAATCTATTCAAATTCTTTGATACCATTATAGAAGAAAGCTTTGCAAAAAATACTGCTAAAGACATCTATTACATAGCTCAAACACCGCAAGATGTAGTAAATTATCTCCGAACTTATCAACCTAATTCAAAAGAAATCAAGCCAGAAGACATATACACTTCAGTTAAATAGTTTACAAAACTTAATATAAAAATCCAAATATTACTGGGATTGAGGCTATTTTAAATATTTTATTTAACAAATATCCATTGTAAAAGTCAATTCCATTAGAAAAAAATACTTTATATAAGTAAGGAATTAAGGAGTTACTATAACGATGGTTTCAATACAAATTAGTAAAGGTCAAGGCTTGACCCAAGCATTAAAATCTTATGCAGAATCAAAAGGTTATGATACATCTAAAATTACAAAAGAAAATTGGATGGATACTATTGGTAACTTAGAAAAAATTCAATCAGATCACAAAGAAAATGAACAAAATTCTATATATACAGATGTAAAAACAAGTAAACCATACGGCAATATGCTTGTACACGAAGGCAATGTTGAATTTAGCGAAGGTGAAATTCAAACATTATTTGCATCAATGGGCTTAGAAACTAAAGGTTCAGCATTCAACAAATGGACTGTATCTGTTTCAAAAAACCCTGAAGCAGAATATAATAATTTCAGAGTAGCTAACAACTTCCCTGAAAATCCTGATGTTGGAGATTTTGTTGAATTAACACGTTCATATATTAAAGAATATGACCAAGACGGTGACGGTGCTATTAACTTTGATGAACTTTACGCAAAAGAAGTTCAATTAGCAAAAGATAACAATGCTGATATACCAACTGAAGATACTGTAAGAACATTATTCGACAGATTAAATATCAGCAACGAAAATGAATCTAAAGATAAATTGATGGAAAAAGAAATATTCAATTATTTCTATGCAATGGATAATCTAAATATCAAAAATTTAAATGATGATGCTGGTGAATTCAAATCTGACGGCGTTATTACAAAAGCTGAATATATGACAATGGCTTTGTCATTAGCTGATACATCTACAGAAGAAAAAAGCAATGGTTCTTATATTGCAAAATTCTTAAAAGATACGTATAACAAATTATTTAATTAATTATTTTTCAATTAGTCCCCCCCTTATTTACCCCTCCCCAAAAATTAAAAAGGCTTCAGATAACTGAAGCCTTTTTTAAATTTTAAACTATATAGAGTTTCTATCCCGTTTCTTAGGTAATTCAAAAGTTGCAGTCCTGTCTTCTTCTCTACCATACAGCAGCATAGAACCCATAACTTTCGCCTTAGCTTTAGCTTGAATTTCTTTTAATCTTGTTTCTTTAAGATAAACATCAACAATAACTTTACTCCTCTGAGGAGAAATATTTACAATCCTAAATGCATTAGGAAACGATACAAGAGAAGGAGTGTTTATATAAAGAATATTATCTTCTTGAATGATTTTTGTACCATGATAATGACCGGAACAAATGATAATCGGCATATCATATTTTTTTAATAGTATTTTAAGCTCATAACTATTAACGAGTCTATGATTATCCGAAGCAAACGGCTCCATAACCGGTACATGTGTAAAGATAAGTACAACATCACCCTTAGAATTATCCAATTCGTCTTTTAGCCATTGTAACTGTTCTTCTGAAACACGACCCTGCGGATTTATACTATATTCAATGGTATCAAGAGCTATAACCTTATATCCTTTTTTAGGACAGAAAGAATAGTATGGTGTTTTGTAGCAAAAATTCTTGTTATGTCCATTCACAATATCAAGATATAGTGATTTAGTAAATGTAATACCATCTAAAGAAGTATCATGATTCCCAAAAACAAAATACCATGGTCTTTCTAATAAATTAGCATGCGAAATAAACTTCACCAGTTGATTTGACTTAGGTTTATTTATCATATCCCCTGTAAACATAACAAAATCGACATTTGGAGTACAATTAACCTGCATAATAACGTCATCAAAAATAGCACCTGATGATTTAAGAACTTTATAAGAAGTGTCCTCTTCAAAATCCGAATAATGCACATCACTAATCTGTGCAAATCTAAGATTAACGCAACCTGCACCAAACACTCTTGTACATAGAACACATACAAGAAGAATTGCGAACGAAATTGTCAACAATTTAGATAAACCTGATTCGTGTTTTTTCATTATTTAAACGCTTGCTCCATTTCAAGTTTAGTTTGACCAACACCTTGCAAATCATCAGTTAAATCATATATTTTAAGTTTTTCTAAATAAAGTTCTTTCACCTTTGGATAACATTCTATACCCTTATTGAGAATATAAATAGCCGCATTTTTACTTTCAGAATCCAGTAATATACCACTCAAATCAATGTAATCCTGACAATTTGATGGTTTAAAGTCTTTCACCATATTCATATACTTCGTATAATTTGCATTATCTTTAAGAGTATAATATATTTTAGCAAGATTGTAATAGTACAACACTCTAGTATCAGGCATAGATATTGCCTTGTTAATGTTACTAATTGCTTTATTAAATTCATGTAAATTGTAATAACACATACCAATATAATTATACAATTCTGATGTTGCATTTTTATTCAATGCACTCGTGAAGTTTTCCAACGCGTCCTGAATATCATCTGTTTGATAATTAATTTTACCTAACTCAATTCTATATTCAACACAATTATTCATTTGAATTGCTTTGTAAATACTTTCTCTGGCTTTATTATACTGATTCATATATTCATAATTTTTTGCCATCAGGTAAAACACATAATCATCTTTTGGATTCAAACCATGATAATAGTTTAAGGTAGCATTAGATGCAACAAAATCCATGTTATCAGTACGAACTTTTGCTATCTTTAGATATGCTAAATTATATTTTGGATTGATACGAATAACTTCTTTATAATTTTTTATAGAGTTTTCATAATCATCAACATCTCTGTAATAATCACCGAGCAGCATATATGCACAAAAATCTTTCGGATTTAGGTTTTGAGCCTTAAGAAGTATTGCATAGCTTTTTTCTGTATCACCAATTTGTTTATAAATTTGAGATAAATTTTCTAGCGGAACAGTAAAAGCCGTATTTATAGAATTTGCTTTTTCAAAAGCCGCCATTGCATCAGTAAGTTTACTTTGTGCCCAATATACAAGCCCTAACGTATTATAAGCACGGAAGTTATTATTACTCATTTGTATTGCAACTTTAAGGTTATCTTCTGCAGCTGCATAATTTTTATTTTTGTATTGCTCTAAACCTTGATTATAATATGTATCAGCAGTTTGATTTGACGATGGAACATAAGGCACATCAAATATAAGCGGTTTTTCAAGATTTGGAAGTGCTTTATTACTTGTTGGCGGGGTTAATTTTATTTTCAATCCGATAGCTTGTTGGTTATTATTTTCTATAGCAAGTATCTGGTTAACATACTCAAGTGCTTTAGTAGTATTGCCTTCTTTATAGTAATTTTGTGCAATATCAAAATAATCATCTGTTAAATCACTTGCAGCACAAGCCAATGACATTACAGATAGCAACATAAAACTTGCAAAAAATCTTTTGATAAAGCACTTCATAAGAGAATTATACTACAAACCTACACTATAACAAAATATGTTAAGTTAACGACTTATAAGCATAGAATACTGAATATTACTAGTTACCCAATATCCCATCTACCGCAAGTACCGCCCCAACGAGCAATAACATTACCTTGAATATCCTTAATATTCTCAACATGTTGAACTTTATCACTGCCTTCAACAATAGTAATAACTTCACAGTTATTAGAACAACCTGTACATTGACAAGTAACTGATTGGAACTGCATATTACCAACATTCCAACCTTTAAATGTTGTTTTATTTTCTGTGTATTGATGGTTTTCCATTGCTAATAATGCTGCACCAATAGCACCCATTGTTTGGTGATTATCAGGTACAACAATTTTTGTTTCAAGAGCTTCTTCAAACGCTTTAACCATACCAGTATTTGTAGCGACACCACCTTGAAAAGAAACGGTAGGTAAAAGTTCTTTACCCAATGCAAGGTTACTCAAATAGTTACGAACCAACGCTTGGCAAAGACCATACAATAAATCTTCAACAGGATAACCTAATTGTTGTTTATGAATAAGGTCACTCTCTGCAAATACACCACAACGACCTGCAATACGTGCAGGATTTTCTGATTTAAGAGCAGTTTCACCAAATATCTCAATAGGAACATTTAATCTTTGAGCCTGATGATCTAAGAAACTACCTGTACCGGCGGCACAAACAGTATTCATTGCAAAGTCAGTAACAATCCCATCTCTAAGAATAATTATTTTACTATCTTGACCACCAATTTCAAGAATAGTCTGAACACCAGGAATATAAGTTGCAGCAGCAACAGCGTGAGCTGTGATTTCGTTTTTAACCACATCAGCACCAACCAATGCTCCTGCGAGGTTACGTCCGCTGCCAGTTGTACCAACACCTTGAATATCGTATTCTCTGCCTGCAGCCTTTGCCTGTTCCAAAATTTTATTCAAACCTGATTGAACAGCCAAAACCGGTTTTCCTGCTGTCTTAAGCATATATGAATCAATATATTGACCTTTTTCATCAACAAGTGCTAATTTAGTTGTAACAGAACCAACGTCTATACCAAGATATGATGTTAAACTCATCAACTACTCCCCTTTTATTTGTATTCTTTTTAAAATTATAACACAAAATAATTATTCAACCTATTTACAAAACCCTAAAAAAAAGTTATAATAATCGAGGTTTAGGTGTTTATTAAGAAATAAATGGAGGTATTCATTATGAATATTGAACGTTTTGATGTATTTGAGAACGAAGCAGAAATGACTGACATGATTGAAAAATTACAAGCAAGCTGCTTAGAACATATGGCTGTACCGGATGATTTATGGCATACTAAAACGCCAAAAATAAAGATTAAGTCAAAAAAAGAAGTATTAGCAACACTTTAGTATTAGAACAAATTATGTTAAAAAGCGGGTTGAATGTTCAACCCGCTTTTTATTTTATTTAATTGCCTTTTTAGCTCTAGCGATTGTTTTATCTTTTCCAATAACTTCTAGGATACCAACCATATCAGCACCACGTGTTCTACCGGACACTGCCGCTCTAATAGCCCACATTGTAAGTTTCGGTTTAACGCCTTGTTCTTTCCATTGTCCCCTAAACACTTCTAGCTTTTCATGAAGATTTTCTTCTGTCCATTCCCAATCTTGTGCTTGCGATACGAAATCTTTTAAAACAGATTGAGATGTTTCAGTATCAAGAACTTCTTCCTGTACACCTTCATCAATTTTAACATCTTCACCAAAGAAATATGATACAGCATCCGTAATATCTGATAACAAGGTTAATGGCTCTCTTGTTATCTCAATCATTTTAGTAAACTGTTCATCAGAAAGTTCAGACAAATTATAATCAGTTAGATATGGTTTTAACATTTCTTTCAATTCTTCCATTGAAAGCTGTTTGATATAATGGCTGTTCATCCATTTTAATTTATCATATTCAAAAATAGAGTTTGAAGAAGATATTTCACCAATTCTAAAATCTTCAGCAATTTTTTCAACAGGTTTAATTTCTTCACCATCAGATGGTGCCCAACCCAATAACGCAACAAAATTGATTAAAGCATCAGTTAAATAACCTTGTTTAACAAAATCACTAACTGCAGTAGCACCATGACGTTTTGACAACTTACTTCTATCAGGAGCAAGAATCATACCCAAATGTCCAAATCTAGGAACTTCTACTCCTAATGCTTCATATATAAGAATTTGTTTATAAGTATTAGAAATATGGTCTTCACCTCTGATAACATGAGAAATTTTCATTAACATATCATCAATAACTACAGCATAATTGTATGTAGGAGCACCGTTTGACTTTTGGATTACAAAATCACCTAGCAAATCCGTATCCATGTGTAATTTACCTTTTACAAGGTCATCAAATTCTAATATTGAAGAATCATGAAAAGCTTTTTGAGCTTTTGCAATATTAAATCTAATAGCAGGTTTTCTTCCCTCAGCTCTTAATTTTGCTTTTTCTTCTTCTGTTAAATTTTCACATTTTTTAGTATAAACATAAGGTTTTTTATTCGCAGTAGCTTCTGCTTTTTCAGCCTCTAACTCTTCCGGAGTACAGAAACACTCATAAGCAAAACCTGAATCCAATAATTGTTGAACATATTTTGGATAAATATCAAAACGTTCAGATTGAGTATAAGGGCCATAAGGACCACCCACATCCGGCCCCTCATCCCAGTTCAAACCTAATGCTTTTAAACTGTCAAAAATATTATCAATATATTCTTGAGATGTTCTCTCAGCGTCTGTATCTTCGATTCTTAATATAAATTTTCCATTATTTTTTTTAGCAAACAAATAGTTGAATAATGCAGTTCTTGCAGTACCAACGTGTAAGTTTCCGCTTGGTGACGGAGCTATTCTAACTCTTACTTCTTCCATTTTTATATCCTTTCGTTTATAAATAAATTTTCTCACAAACGACACATAATTTAAAGAGGTAGAAATAAGAATATTTCAAATATTGTAATAATTAGTTATTCAAACTGTGGATAGGAGCAGGTATTCTTCCTGCACGATTAACAAAATCAGCAGAAGAAAGACTGTTAACTGCAACAACAGGAGCCTCTCCGAGCAATCCGCCATAAACAACCTTATCACCAACAGACTTACCAACAGCAGGAATAACCCTTACGGCAGTAGTCTTTTTGTTAATCATACCAATTGCCATCTCATCAGCAATAATTCCTGCAATAGTCGTACTAGGTGTATCACCAGGTATTGCAATCATATCAAGCCCTACAGAACAAACAGAAGTCATAGCTTCAAGTTTATCAAATGTCAAATGACCTTTTGCTGCAGCCTCAATCATACCGGCATCTTCCGAAACCGGAATAAACGCACCAGACAACCCGCCAACATGCGAACTAGCCATAATCCCGCCTTTTTTAACAGCATCATTAAGCATTGCCAATGCTGCAGTTGTTCCGTGTGCACCTGCGTGCTCAAGACCCATTGCTTGAAATATTTCAGCAACACTATCACCAACAGCAGGAGTTGGAGCTAATGACAAATCAATAACACCAAAAGGTATATCTAATTTTTTTGCAAGATGACGACCAACAAGTTCACCAGTCGATGTAATCTTATAAGCAGTCTGCTTAATTGTTTTTGCTAATGTGCCCATATCTGCGTCTTTGCCTAAATTCTGAATAGCAGCTTTAACAACACCAGGACCGGAAACACCAACATTCAAAGCACATTCAGGCTCACCATATCCGCAATACGCACCAGCCATAAACGGATTGTCACTAACAGAATTACAAAAACATACAAACTTGGCAGCACCTAAACCATCTTCATCTTTTGTTAGTTCAGCCGCCTTTTTAATTATTTTAGAAACTTCTAATACTGCATCCATGTTTATACCGGCTTTAGAGCTTCCTACATTAACAGAGGAGCACAATCTGGAAGTTTGTGCAAGAGCTTCTGGTATAGATTTTATAAGTGCTAAATCACCTTTAGTAAAACCTTTTTCAACTAATGCAGAGTAACCGCCGACAAAATCGACACCAACCTCTTTCGCTGTATCATCAAGCGTTTTAGCTATCTTGACATAATCATAACTATCACAAGATTCGCCAATAACTGAAATCGGTGTAACGGAAATTCTCTTATTAACAATAGGTATAGAATAATCATCACCTATTTCTGTTGCGTATTTCACCAAATTTTCTGAATATTTAAGAATTTTTTCACGTATTCTTTTACATACAAGATTCACATCTCTGTCCATACAATCTCTCAAACTTATCGCCATAGTGACAGTTCTAATATCAAGATTGTATAGTTTAATCATATTTATGGTTTCTAATACAAGATTTTCATCAAAGCTTCTCATACGAACTCCCTGTGTTTGCACGTAAGAATTGTTGTAAAACTTCCATTTTTGACGGTTTAAGAACAAGTCTAAGCTCTACACGTCGACTTCTTTTATAATCTTCTTTTCCATCCACAAGAATAGGTCTGCTAAAACTGGCACCCTCAACCCTCAAAACATGTGTCAAATCATTATAATAAGGTTTATCTTTACAAAGAACAAATACATAGTTAGCAACATTATATGCACGGTTCATAGAAAGATTCATATTTAACATATATTGCTGCTGTTTAGAATGTACGCCTCTGAACAGTTGTGAGTCAGTATGACCCTGAATAACAATGTATGCAACATACTGTTTTAAATCGCCTTGCATAACACTATCAAAATAAACAGGTAAGAATTTTGCAAGAAAAGCTTTACCTTTAGGAGTAAGTACTGCACTATTTAATTCAAATAATTCCATATCAGAAATTTTTGCCATACCGCTAAATGGATCAATTTCGATATCAGCTTGTTGTTCTTGAGTTTGTTGAATTTCTTCGGTTTTGATATCTGTATTTTCAACTTTTTGTTCAGCTTTAATATCAACCTTTTTCATTTCCTGAACCATTTGTTGAACGGTTTCACAAACAACTTTAGCAGCTTCACCATTACCCTGACCGGAATTAGCACAAAACGCAAAGAACAACGTTGCAAAAATCATAAACATACCGATGAATAAGTCGGACATTGTTACCCAGAAGATATTTCCGCCTTCTTCATGTTTTTTTTGTCTTACCTTTGCACCCACTTAGAACAAACCTCCAAGTTCATCGCCACTGTCAGATTTTTTAGACATAGTGTCGTTTAAATTATTCACACCAAAAATCAAACTATCAAGATATGGCATAATAACATTTGCCAAATCTTTCTGTATAGTAGTTGAAAATGCTTTTGGTATAGATTTCAAAATCGTACCATTATCGTGATTTTGTATTTTTGAAGTTTTCAACAAGTCAACAAGGAATGCTTCTGTTGTAGTAATACCAAACAATGAACCGAGTTTTTCTTGAACTTTTTCACAAGCAGGATTCAACATTAAAGATGCCATCAATTTGTTTACCATTGTAAAAGTCAAACAAGAACCTACTGCAAGTACAGAACAAACCGCCGCAACCTGCATATCACCTACGAAGTGAGCAACAGAGTGAGTAAGTGCTTCCGGAGTTGAGAAGTCCAATTTACCAAACGCTTCAGCAATCTTCAAGAATGTAAAGAACGGACCAAAACCGGTAAGCAATTCAGGCATAGTATTTAGAAATTCTTTGTTATAATGCGGAATAACCATTGTATCTTCATTAAAGAAATAAGGAATATCAACAGTAGATTGAATACCTGAAACCCTATCCGATACGTTTTCATATTCTATTGAATCTTCACCATCCTGAAAAGCGATTGTATCAGAGAATAATAAAGAATCTTGAAATTGTTCAAATGGCTTAGCAGAACAAGGATTTGTAGAAAGAATTTGTTTAAATTCTTCAAATCTGTAAGACATATTTGTTTTTTCAAAACTTTCCAAATCTGCATGTAATTTTTTCAAATTCTTACCAATAGCCAAATATCTATTTAACATATATCCAAAACCACTCCAAAAAGTAGTAACAATAATTATAATTGGAGGGTCTTTTATCAACTTCATAAAAAATTCCATAGCTTCTTCCTTATTTCTAAATTATCATCAGTATTTTAGCATAAAAAAAACAATGGTGCAAAAATTTAAACAGCAACACAAATTGAACATTTTATGAAAATTTCTTTTTGTTATATAATCAAAATATGATTAAAAGAAGAGTTTCTAAACAAATTTCAATAGGTAATATAAAAGTCGCCGCCGATGTACCAGTGGTTATCC
>JAMPEO010000050.1 GCA_023665105.1 Candidatus Gastranaerophilales bacterium
GAATGTTGCACTAGGCGTAGTATTATTACCTATTTTAGCAATCTGGGGTAAATCATTATGGGACTATCTTGTCGCATATTCAGCAGTTAATTCAATGACAGAAAACATGCTTAAATCAGAAAGAGTTTATGATTTTCCTGCACATACAATGATGATTACAAGAAGATGGTTGCCATACATAGGCTTATGGGGATTATACGGTTGTTTATTATTTTTAACCTGTATTCCAATATTTCTTGTATTCGGATGGATTCTACTGGTATATTACGCTTTCACATTCCAAATATTCATGTTTGAACCTGAACTATCTCCTATAGACTGTTTTAAGAGAAGTTCATCATACGTTTCCGGAAACTTTAAGCAAACATTACTAATGGTTGTTCTAACAGGAAGCTTAACCTACATAATTCTTCCACAAATAATTTTAACATTTATTACAACTGTTAAAGGCGTAGATTATCTTAAAGATTTGTTCGTTGAATATATAACAGTTCCATCACTGGATTCTATAAATATGGTTTTATCTGCAATGGGAATTGCTCAAATAACTCCATCACAAGTAGCAACATTTATTGTCCAAGCACTTATAATTATCGTTGTAATACAACTATTGTTACCGTTAAGAGTTATTTGTATGTGCCTATGGTACAAAAATTTCTATAATGATGCCGGAGCAATGAAAAAAATAGATGATAGAATTTTAGACAGAGCCGGTGCTAACAAAAAGAAAAGAAGAAAGTAAAAAATGTTCGTTTGTAAAAATTGCAAATCTATAGATAAATTTGAGTTTATGTTTTCACCTGAATATAAAGGAAGTAAAAAATTTACTCATAAATACAATTCTAAAAACGAAATAGAAATAACTGTTGACGGCTACACTTTTGTGCCGGATTTGATGTTTATGAATCAGTTTGCAGTATGTAAATATTGCGGACAAATTTATATGTGGGAATACGAAAACGGATATCTTAATAAAAAACAAGATTAAGGAGTTTATAATGAGAAAAAACAACAGAGGTAATCACGAACTTAGACCAATTAAATTCACAAAAGATTTTACAATACACGCTTTGGGGTCTGTATTGGTAGAATTTGGAGATACAAAAGTTATTACAACAGCTTCTGTTGATAAAAAGAAACCTAAATGGATGGAACCTGACGATAATAGAGGATGGGTAACAGCAGAATATTCATTACTTCCATCTGCAACAAATACACGCTGTCAAAGAGAACGAAACAAAGTATCAGGAAGAACACACGAAATTCAAAGACTCATTGGCAGAAGTCTTAGAGCTTGTGTAGATTTGAGCAAAATGCCAGATTTAACAATAACAATAGATGCAGATGTAATCCAAGCAGACGGAGGAACACGTACTGCTAGCATCTGCGGAGGCTTCCTTGCATTACGTGATGCAATTAGAAAACTTATGGAAGCAGGAGAACTAAAAGAAAACCCTATTATTGAACCCATTGCAGCCATATCTATAGGAATGGCTGGTAATGATATTTTGTTAGACTTAGACTACGAAGAAGACTCTCATGCCAGAGTTGATTCTAATGTAATTTTAACAAAAAGCAGTAAAATTGTTGACTTCCAAACCACAGCAGAAGGTGAACCATACGAAAAAGAACAAATGCTAGAGCTTTTTGAAGTTGCAAATAAAGGTATTCAAGAAATTATAAAAATGTATGATAATGTATAAATTATATATAGTTTATGATATTCTATAATTAACTTGAAAGACTTTTTAAGGAGCTTTATATATGAAAAAAGCATTATCGGTATTGATACTGGGATTATGTTTGACATGTTTTTTTGTTGCATCCGCTGAAGCAAAAAACATTAAGTTTGCACAGATTACTGATGTACATTACAAAGTACATTCAGATATTCTTTGCAAAATGATTAAGGATATAAATAAAACCTCTGATATAGATTTTGTAATCTTTACAGGTGATAACATCGGACAAACCAACCAAAAGAATTTACAAAAATTTCTTGATGATACAAAGAAGCTAAACAAACCATATTATTTTGTACTTGGAAACAAAGATGTTTCAAAATCTCACGATTTAACAAAAGATACATATATGAAGATGGTTCATAAAACAAACAAACTTCATCCGAAAACATCAAATTATGTATTTAAAAAGAATAATGTAGTATTTCTTGTTGCTGATGGTAGTAAAGAAGTAATACCTAGCGTTAGCGGATTTTATAATAAAGAAACTCTTCAATGGATAGATGAGCAACTAACAAAATATAAATTTAATAAGGTAGTAATTTTTCAGCATTTTCCGCTTGCAAACAAACCCTCTAACGAATTTTACCTAACCCATAATGCTATTGAATATTTGCAAATGCTAAGCAAACACAACAATGTAATAGCAGTGGTAACAGGACATTATCATAAAAATGATGAAGTTATGTATAACGGTGTCTACCATATCACATCACCTGCCGCATCAGAAGGAAGCTATAAAATCATAGAAATTGATATGGATAACGATTATGAAGTATTCACTATCTTAAAGGATGTAAAATAATATGCAATTAAAAGCTATTCTTTTTGATTTAGACGGAACATTACTATACACATTAGAAGATTTAAGAACGAGTACTAATTTCGCACTTACGAAGTTAGGGTATGAGAAAAAAACAGTTGATGAAATCAGAAGTTTTGTTGGGAATGGAGTAAAAAAACTAATAGAACGAGCTTTACCAAATGGATTGGATAACCCTGATTTTGAAAAATGTCTCAATATTTTCAAACAACATTATTCAGAAAATATGTATAACAAAACAAAGCCTTATGATGGGATACCAGAAGTACTAAAAGAGTTAAAAAATAACGGCTACAAATTAGCTGTTATCTCTAACAAATTTGATAGTGCAGTCAAAGAACTTTGTGAAAAATATTTCAACGGAATAATTGATATAGCAATAGGACAAAAAGATGGTATTGAACCAAAACCAAGTCCCGATGGAATAAACGATGTACTTTCTAAATTAAATATATCACCTGCAGAATGTATTTATATAGGCGATTCAGAAGTAGATATACAAACTGCACAAAATGCCGGTATTGATTGCATAAGTGTAACTTGGGGATATAAAAACATTGATTTTCTATACAATAACGGAGCATCAACATTTGCATACATACCAGAAGACATTTGCAACCTTGTATAGTTAAGATTATTTAAAACAAATTTATATTTTCATATTTTTTATGATAAAATGAGAAAAACGGAGTAGATATTATGATTACAGTTAAAGATGTAGAACACGTAGCAAAATTAGCAAGATTAGAACTTACTGAAGAAGAGAAAGAAAAGTTCGCAGGACAGCTAGGTGATGTTCTTAAATATGTTGAACAAATGAATGAAGTTGACACAAGTAATGTTGTTCCAATGGCACACGCAATGGATTTTGTAAATGTCACAAGAGAAGACAAAGTCAACTATGAACAGACAAAAGAAGAACTTATGAAAAACGCACCGGATGCGGAAGACGGGTTCTTTAAAGTCCCAAAAATAAATTAAAATTAAATTCGGGGGATTTTAGCCCCCTTTTTTGTTAGTAATTATTCGCGATAAATAGATAGGGAAATGTATGACTAAGTTTATTTTTATAACAGGTGGTGTTGTAAGTTCACTAGGAAAAGGTATTATTGGAGCCTCTTTAGGACGTTTATTACGTTCTAAAGGTTTTTCTGTTGCTATCCAAAAATTTGACCCGTACATAAATGTTGATCCAGGAACGATGAGTCCGTTTCAACACGGTGAAGTTTTTGTTACAGACGATGGAGCAGAAACAGATCTTGATTTAGGACACTACGAAAGATTTATTGATGCAAACTTTAGCCAAATCAGTAACGTAACATCAGGAAGCGTTTATCAAACTGTTATAAAAAAAGAAAGACGCGGAGATTATCTTGGTGCAACGGTTCAAACAATTCCGCATATAACAAACGAAATAAAATCAAGAATTTTCAAAGCTCAAAAACATTTTAAAACAGATTTTCAAATTATTGAAATCGGCGGTACTATTGGTGATATAGAAAGTCTTCCTTTTATTGAATCAATTAGACAATTTAAAACGGAAATTGGTATTGGAAACGCTATAAATATTCATTGCACGCTACTTCCTTATTTACCAACATCAGGAGAATTAAAAACAAAGCCATCACAACATAGTGTAAATGTTTTAAGAAGCTATGGTTTGCAACCTGAAGTGTTAGTATGTAGAACTTCTAAACCAATCCCTAAAACAGAAAAAGAAAAACTTGCGTTATTCTGTTCGGTTCCAAAAGAAGCAGTTATTGAATGTCGTGATATGAAATCAATATATGAAGTGCCGCTTGCATTAGAAGAACAAAATTTCGCAGAAGTAGTTCTCAAACTATTACAAACAGAAAATAAAGAATCCAATCTTGATTCTTGGAGACATCTTGTAGATAAAATCAAAAATCCTAAAAAAACTGTTAAAATAGCTATTGCAGGTAAATACACAAAGCTATCAGATGCTTATATTTCTGTCGTTGAGTCATTAAAGCACGCAGGTTATGCAAATGAAGCAAAGATAGAAATCAAATGGATAAATTCAGAAGATTGCACAGACTACAAAAAATGCAAAGAAATGTTTAAAGATGTGCAAGGATTAGTAGTACCTGGCGGATTTGGTGTAAGAGGTATTGAAGGTAAATTAAATGCTATCAGATATGCCCGTGAAAACAATTTACCATTTTTAGGGCTTTGTCTCGGTATGCAATGTGCTGTTATCGAATATGCACGTAATGTTGTAGGATTGGATGGAGCCAATTCAAAAGAATTTGATGAAGGAGCAACGCATCCTGTCATTGACCTTATGCTTGAACAAAAGAATGTCAAAGGCTATGGCGGAACAATGAGATTAGGTGCTTATGATTGTAACGTAAAAAAAGGCTCTGTAGCTCATAAAGCTTACGGCTCTACAAAAATATCCGAGCGTCATAGACATAGATATGAAGTTAACAACGAGTACATAGAACGTATTAGTAATGCAGGCTTAGTATTCTCTGGTATGTCACCGGATGGAATGTTAGCAGAAATGGTTGAAATTCCTCAAAATGACTGGTTCGTTGCATCACAATTCCATCCTGAGTTTAAATCAAGACCTGACAGACCACATCCACTATTTTTAGGTTTAATAAATGCGGCAGTAAAACAATTAGATAAGTAATTGAGGAATTATTATGGATAAATTGAAAATATATCTTGATAAAGACATTGACACTAATTTAATAAAAACAAAAAAAATTGCTGTAATTGGCTTTGGTTCACAAGGATATGGGCAATCAATGAATTTAAAAGATTCAGGCTGTGATGTAGTTTTAGGATTAAGGTTAGGCGGACAATCAGATACGAAAGCTAAAGATTATGGTTTTAAAACTATGTCGATACCAGAGGCAGTAAAATATGCAGATATTGTACAAATATTGATACCTGATGAGCTTCAAGCATCAGTATATGAAGAACAAATCAAGCCTTATTTAAAAGCCGGACAATATCTAATGTTTTCTCACGGTTTTAACATACATTTTAAAAAGATTGTTGCACCAAATGATATTAACGTTATTATGGTTGCACCAAAAGGGCCGGGACACACAGTAAGAAGTGAATATCAACAGGGTAAAGGGGTTCCGTGCCTTGTTGCAGTAGAGCAAAACCCATCGGGAGATGCTCTAAAAGTGGCATTGTCATACGCATCTGCTATAGGTGCTGGTCGTGCCGGAGTTTTAGAAACTAATTTTAAAGAAGAAACTGAAACAGATTTATTTGGAGAACAAGCAGTTATTTGCGGTGGAGTAGCAGCTCTAATAAAAACAGGATTTGATGTTTTGGTAGAAGCAGGATACTCTCCATATATGGCATATCTTGAAGTCTGCCACGAGATGAAACTTATTGTCGACCTTATAAATCAAGGAGGGATGAATGACATGCGTTATTCAATCTCAAACACTGCCGAATATGGTGACATGACAAGAGGTCCACGTGTTATTGGAGAATCCGCAAGACAACAAATGAAGGAACTTCTCACAAATATACAAAACGGTTCTTTTGCGAATGAGTTTTTAACAGATATCAATGGTGATAGAAAAGTTTTCAATAAATATAGAACTGAAAATCAAGAGCACCTAATGGAAAAAATTGGTGCGGAAATTCGTTCATCATTTGTTTGGAATAATGATAACAGAATTATAGACAGAAACAGAAACTAGGAGAAATTAATGTTTAGTACAACAGTTACTTATGAAGTTTTATCTTATAGCGTCGGTGATACAAAAGCTGGCACAAAAATGGGAAAACTACAATTAAAAAATACAGAAGATGGCACTACTCTAAATTGTGTTTTATGGGAAGAAACAATTAATAGATTAGATGTAAAACTTTTTAGAGTGGGAAACCTTGTAAGAATTGTTTCTGCAACCTTTAATGAGCGTTTTAATAATTGCCTGATTACAACACTTGAACTTATCCAAGAAGCAAAAATGGGATTATCAGAGGAAGAAAGAGAAGAAACTTTTAACAAAATAATAGCTTATCTTGAAAAGATTAAAGATGACAAACTAAAAACATTTATTTTAAATTATTTCAACGAACATTCTGCAAAAATAAAAGTTTCTCCGGCTGCAAAAACAATGCACCACAATTATATGGGTGGATTATTAGTTCACACATTGGAATGCATTGAACTTGGAGAAAAAGTTATAGATATGATGTTTCAAGATATTGATTCAGATAAAGCGATTGCTGCCTGTGCATTACACGATATTGGTAAAATATTTGAATATACCATTGATTTAGAAAATGGACTCATTGATTACGATGAAGAATTTAAAAAAGAATGGTTTACACATTCACAATATGCATACTCTCTATGTATGACTAACGGTTTTAAGGAAGTTGCAAAAATGATAGCAGCACATCACGGACGTTCTGATTGGGGTGCAATTCTTGATTTAAGCGAAAGAGATTTAGAACCATACGTATATTTTGTTCATCATATAGATGATTTATCAGCTAAATTCGGTAAAATTAGTGCAAATATGTTATAGAATTTTGTTTTTGATATAATAATATCAAACAAAGGAGTAAAAACGGTGAAAGTTAGTGTAAAAGTTCCGGCAACATCTGCAAATATAGGACCGGGATTTGATTGTTTAGGTATGGCATTACCTATTTATAATACTGTTACGATTGATGAAACTGTTCTTCCCGGAACAGGGGTAGAAATAAATATATTATCAGAAGAAGAAAATGTTGATAATCTTATTATCGACCATATTCCTAAAGACGAAAACAGCGTTGTGTACAAAGCAGTTGAGCTTTTATACAATTCTATCGGTCAAACTCCGTCTGAATTAAAAATAAATATCCAGACATCAATTCCTGTAACAAGAGGTTTGGGCAGTTCTGCTGCCGTTATCGTAGGAGCATTGATTGCAGCAAATAAATTATTAGGAAATCCTGCTGATGAATCTGCACTACTTTCTATCGCAACAGAAATAGAAGGACACCCTGACAATGTAACTCCTGCTATTGTAGGAGGGCTTGTTATATCTTCTCTCGAAAATGATGGTAGCATTGCATACAGAAAACTTCATTGGCCTGAGGAATGGGCTATTACAGTTTGCATACCTGATGTAGAACTTGCAACAGAAATTTCACGTTCTGTTATACCATCAGAAGTACCTCTTCAAGATGCTATTTTTAATATAAAAAGAATGGCAATGTTTGTAGAAGCTGTTAATACGACAGATGCAGAACTAATGAAACTTGCTTTAATGGATAAATTACATCAACCATATAGAGAAAAACTTGTACCTGGTTTAAAAGAATTAACAGAAGCATTTAAACACGAAGATGATGTTTTAGGTTGCGTACTAAGTGGAGCAGGTTCTTCAATGTTAGTTATCTCCAAAAATAATGTTATTGATAAAGTTACATCAACTATTAACGAAGTAATGAGTAACCTTAATGTAAAAGCAGATGTAAAAACCGTAAAAATAGAAGAAAACGGTGCAACTATAATAAACGAATAAAAAATAAAAAAAGAGCTTTTAAATAGCTCTTTTTTTACATAGCCATAATGATATAACATTATGATAAAATCATAATGACAAGGTTTTATATGTAATATGACAATGAAAAACAATTAAAATAAAAATTAAATTAGTATTGAAAAAATTAAACAGATGTCATATTTAATCAGGTATTATAAGTTATAGTTTAAACAAGTCCTTCTTTTACTGCTTTCACGGCAGCTTGCACTCTATCATTCACACACATTTTTTGTAAAATTGAACAGACATGTGCTTTTGCAGTATGAACACTTACAATTAGTTCTTTAGCAATTTCAGTATTACTTTTTCCTGATACAAGATGTTTTAAAACCTCATATTCACGCTCAGTCAATGGAATTTTATTTTCATTACTACCGTGTTCATTTAAAAGCTTAAAATTTTCTTGTTTTGGAAAAGCTTTTAAAACCTTCTCACCAATTTCAGCATCTAACCAACATACGCCATTATCGACATCTCTGATTACATCTGCTAACTTAACAGGATCAATATCTTTTAAGCAATATCCGGTTGCACCTGAGCTTAAAGTTGCAATAACTTCTTCTTCTCTATCATGTGATGTCAAAGCAATAACTTTAATATCTTTACGCATTTCTGTAATTTTTACAATAGCTTCAATTCCATTCATGCCTGAAAGACCTAAGTCCATTAGTACAACATCGGGAGAATATTTCTCAATAAGCTTTAATCCTTCAACAGCATTGTCACTTTCTGCAACAACATTGATATCTTCATTTTCGTTAAGAGCACAACGTAACCCAACACGAGTTAGTTTGAAATCTTCAACAATTACTACCGAAATTTCTTTTGTTTTAACTGACATAATAATTCTCCTTTTAATCAATATGATAATTATAAGGTCAGAAATCGTTTTGAGTATATTAGCCAACTCGGTAGTTTCATCCTCAATAAATACGGGGGCATGACCCTATTTTCGAAGTTCAAATTATCATATTATGCTATAATATCAAGTATGGGTATAATTTTTATTTTTATTGGCGGTGCAATAGGGGCTTTATTCAGATATTTAATATTAGAGATGTTTAAAGATTTTCCTTATAATATAATCGGTATTTTTATAGCAAATATGCTAGGTTGTTTTCTTATTGGTTTTATAGCATATCTTGCAGTAAAACGTAACAATATAATAGGCATTGAATTAAAAAAATTTTTTACGGTTGGTATAGCAGGAGGCTTAACAACATTTAGTACATTCGCTTATGATATTTTTCAATTATTTATTAGTCAACATTATATGATTGCTCTTTTAAACATCTTTTTCAGTGTAATATTAGGATTAATTTTTGTATCATGGGGCATGAATAGCGGATATTACGTTTTGAATTACTTTTTACAAAAGAAACGAATGAACTTAAGACTAGAGAAAGAGTGTTAATCTATGGAAAACATTTTATACATAATGCTAGGTGGTGGAATAGGTTCAGTATTAAGATATATTGTAACATCAATTTTACAAAAATTTTTCAATGTAGAACATTTTGCAACTTTTTGGGTTAATATTACAGGCTGTGTACTTTTAGGACTTTTAATAAACAAAATACCTTATACCAACACCTTTTACCATTTCTTGATTATAGGAGTTACTGCAAGTTACACAACATTTAGTACTTTTGAATATGAAAACATTGATTTAATCGCACACGAAAAATATCTTGAATTCCTCAAATATTCGAGTTTAAGTTGTCTATGTGGATTTACTGCCGTATTGGTCGGCATTCTAATATCCAGAATTATCTAACTTTGTATTGACAGATTTAAACATCTTATATATAATTATCCTATCACTTGGGGAAAGGTGTAAAAATGACACTAATAAACAAAAACAATTCATCTAAACAATGCTGTTCCAATAATTCGTATATTGGACCTTGTCAATGATGATTTTATAGTTTTGCAGTG
>JAMPEO010000051.1 GCA_023665105.1 Candidatus Gastranaerophilales bacterium
AACTCCACCTAATTCAACTCGTATTGCACCACCTGATTGTGCAAAAAATGAAATGGCTGTATTTAAAGATGGTTTTTGGAAAGTTATTTCTGACTTTCGTAATCAAAAACAAATAAACAAGAAAACGCTTGAAATATCATATATTACTGAAGTTGGAGATTTAGATACAGGATATTTGCTGTATTCAGATTATCTAAACTCAGAGTCTTATTTAGATGAACAAAAACAGGTTGAAATACAGAATCTTTATAACGATATTCGTGATGAGATAAAAACTCTTGATGAAAAACGTATTAGAGCTATTTGCGAACCTGCTATTAAAGACGAAGAAACAGGTGAAACTTGGTTGGAATATTATACTTCTCAAATTGAAGAGTTGAGAGAAAAGTTAAGGGAGGTGTAGAATGGCAGTTGAAATAGATGAATTTGGAACAGTATATTTGCATCAGGGGGATACCGGTGAAATTGTTATATCGGGTTTAAATACTGATAAAGATTATAAAATCTTTTTTGCAGTAAAAGATTCAAAACGAAAAACGATAGGTTCAGAATTATCAGTTCAATCTAACTGCAAACCTTCTGTTACTTTTGTTTTGACATCTGATTTTACTGATATGTTTATTGTGCCGGAAGATTCAGATTATGAAGTTTATCATTATGGTATAAAAATGTGTGATGAAAATTCGGTAGAAGATACTTTGTTTGTTATAAACAGTGGTTATGGAAGTACCAATGATATCATTGTATTTCCAAAGAAAGTAGAGGGTGTATAATGACAAATAATCAAATAAATACAGAAATCAGAAATAAAAATAATGTAATATATGTAGCTAATAATAATGCTAAATATTATGAGCAAGCTGCTTTGCAGCATGCTGCCAATGCAGAAAAAAGTGTATCAGATTGTGCTGCTTATGTTGGTGTCGCACAAAAAATCCTAACGGAATGTGCTAAAGTCCGTGATGAAGCAGAGCTTATTACAAATGATGTTGTTGAACTTCACGCAAATAACCTTGAAAATCCGCATGAAGTTACGGCTGCTCAAGTCGATTCCTATACAAAATCTGAAGTAGATGTATTGTTATCTAATGTTGAGGTTGATGCATATACTAAAACTGAGATAGATGATAAGTTAGCAAACTTAAATGTAAATGTTGATTTATCATCATATTATACATCCTCTCAAGTTAATACAAAATTGAACACTAAAGCTAATACCAATCTTGAAGATACACCATTTGCAGAAAGTGGTTTATATATTACACAAACTAATAACAATACAGAATGGTCACGAGCATTTTATTCGGATGTTGAGAAAACTAATTTGGTTTGGCTTGAACAAGGCGGCTATAATGAGTATTCAAATTCAGTTGCCTCTGATTCAAGTGTTACTGTTAGTATTTCACTACCAATAAAATATAATAATGGATATTATACAAGGGTGATAACACCTGTTACAGCAGGTTTTTTATGTTCTACTGATGCCTCTTCCGCAAGTGATAATGGTTCGACTTTAAATGTATGTTTGACTAATAAAAATACATCAGCTTCTTCTCCTGTTGGTTTTTGGTGGCAAACTTCAGGTCATGCAATAGTTTCTAGTAGCGGTGGAGGCTTTGATACCGGCGGTGATACTGATCCTGTACCTGATAGAGGTAATGGTAGAGGGTAATTGATGTAATTAAAGTTTATAGAAAGGAGTTAAAATTATGTCTATTTTTTCATTTTTTAATATTAAAGCACGTATGAAAGAAGTTTTTTCACAAGCTACAATAAAGAAATTACTTGAATACGCAAAAAACAAAATTATAGAACAAGCTAAAACAAAATTGTCTGGACCTGAAAAGAAATCAAATGTTGATAATGCTGTTATTACATTTATAAAGATGAATTTTGTTTCTAAAAATACAATAATAAATATGTTAATAAATATTCTCATTGATTATGTACCTGTATTCACACAATGTATTTATGATTATTTGAAAAAATATGTAGATGGTATTACAGAGGTGTAGATGGTTAATTATAAACTACTTGATAAACAAAAGGAGTTTATAGAAATACCGCATAATAATCCTCTTGATGTGGCAATATATCAAGGTGGATATGGTAGTGGTAAAACTTGGTGCGGGGCATTGTTGGGGATAATGCTTGCTAAAAAATATCCAGGTTCGCGTGGATTGGTTGGAGCAAGAGAGTATGAACTTGTAAGGAAAACTACTTTGGTTACATATCTTGAACATCTTGAATTATTGGGATACAAAGATGGTGTCCATTATGATTATAATAAAGTTGATAAGATAATTAAATTTAAAAACGGTTCAGAAATCTTGTTTTCAGCATTTGATGATCCCGAAAAGTTTAAATCTTTAAATTTACACTGGGCTGAAATTGAAGAAGCATCACAGATTGATGATGCTTCTTTTAAACAGCTTCTTGGTAGGTTAAGAAATACTTATCGTGGGAATGATTGGAAAGATTTCCGTTATAGATTGTTTGGGCACACAAATCCTCAATCTGAGAAGGGTTGGATTTGGCGTAGGTTTGTACAAAAGAAACAAGAAAATTACAGATTGATAATAGCTCCAACAACTAATAATATTTATTTGCCAGAACACTTTATTAAATCCTTAAAAGATAATTTTGATGAGGAATATTACAAAATAAACGTGTTGGGTGAATTCGGAGATTATTCCAGTGGTCTTGTTGTAAAGAATTTTACGGAAGAAAATCTTAAACATTTTAAATATAGTCCTAATTTACCTCTGCATATTACCTGTGATTTTAATGTTGACCCTATGTGCTGGGTTCTTGCGTATATTGATAAAGACAACGTTTATTATTTTGATGAACTTGTTATTGAAAAAACAACAACAGAACAATGTATTAAAGAATTTCTTCGGAGGTATCCTAACCATAATGCTGAAATTATAATCAATGGTGATGCATCAGGGGATAATCGTACTACTCAAAGTGAATACACAAATTATGCAATAATTAGAAAAATCTTATTTAATCATGGATATGATAAGAAACAAGTGAAGTTTCATTTAAGGGATTATAATCCGCCTATTTTAAATAGAATAGCTGCATTTAATGCAAAAGTGAGAAATTCCTATGGTGAAAGACATTTGTTTGTAGATGAAAGGAGATGTAAGTGGTTATTGTATAATTTATATAATCTATCTTTTAAAGAAGGTACAAGCATTGTCGATGTACCGACTTTTTCACAAATAAAAAATAATCGTGACAGCAAATTTTTAGAACATCCATTTGATGCTGCAAGTTATTTAACAGAATATTATTGGCGTATAAAATAGCTGAAAGAGCCTCTCTTAAATAAGAGAGGCTCTTTTGTTTTACATTTTTTCAGGAGCATTTACTGCAAGGATATCAAGTGCATTTTTTAAGACTGTTTTAATTGCATAAATCAATGATATTCTTGCTTTCATAAGCTCTTTGTCATCGCAAATAACTCTGTTGGAGTTGTAGAAGGAGTGAAACTCTCCTGCTAAATCTTGTACGTATCTACAAATTGTATAAACAGCTCTTGTTTTTGCTGAATAGTCAATCATAGATTTATATTCTTCAAGTTTTAGGATTAGTTTTTTAGCTGTTGGAACAGCTTTAATCATACCTTTTTTATCAAAATTGGTTAGTGTGGAGTTCAATTCTTCTTCTGTCATTGGAGCAGGAGATGTTTCGCCTGTTTCCGGATTTGTTTTTTCTTTGATAGCATTTCTAAGAATAGAACAAGCTCTGGCATGTGCGTATTGAACATAGAAAACAGGATTTTCATCTGTAGAACGCTTTGCAAGTTCAATATCAAAATCTAAAGTAGTATCAATACTTCTCATTGACATCCAAAATCTTGTAGCATCGATTCCTACTTCATCAATAAGTTCTTCAAGTGTTACCATCTTGCGACGTTTACCCATTCTTACTTCTTCACCGTCAATAATAAGGTTTACTAGTTGACCAAGTAAAACTTCTAATTTTTCAGGGTCGTTTCCTAATGCTTCAATAGATGCTTTTACTCTAGGTACATAACCATGATGGTCAGCTCCCCATATATTTATTAGGCGGTCAAAACCTCTTTCAATTTTATCAATATGATAGGCAATATCTGCTGTTAAGTATGTATTTGAACCATCAGCCTTTTTTAATACTCTATCTTGGTCATCGCCATATTTTGTTGTTTTAAACCAAATTGCTCCGTCTTGTTCGTATAATTCACCTTTTTCTTTTAATTCGTTATAATACTTATCTACTTTTCCAGATTTGTGTAAATCAAGTTCTGAATAGAATTTGTCAAAATGAACTCTGAATTTTTCCAGCAAATCTTTTTGGACTTGTTCCATATATTTTTTTGCATAATCGGATAAAACTTCAATATTATCAGTTGGCTTATTTTCTTCAAGAAATTTCTTCGCAACCGGAATTAAATATTCTCCTGCATAATAATTTTTTCTTTCTTCTTCATCTTCAGGAAAATCAATGTTTTCACCAAGTTCTTGTTTTATACGTATATTTAATGAACGACCAAGCTTTTGTATTTGGCTGCCAGCATCATTTATATAAAATTCTTGATATACGTCGTGTCCATAAAAAGCTAATAAGTTTGCTAACGCACTTCCCATTGCAGCCCATCTTCCGTGTCCAATATGGAATGGACCTGTTGGGTTTGCAGATACATATTCAAGAATAATTTTTTCTTTTTCTATATTTTCCGGTTTACCGAAATTTTCTTTTTTAGTTAAAATTTCAGCGATTACATCAGCAATAATATCATCTGTTAATTTGAAGTTTATAAAACCGCCAATTACTGATGTTGTGTAATTATCTGTTGGTAGATTTTTAACGATAGCATTTGCAATCATTGGAGGTGCAATTTTTGCATTTCTGGCTAATGATGAAACATTGACTGCGAAATCTCCAAATTCAGGATTTTTTGGTTTTTCTATAACAAGGTTTATACCCTCTGAACTTTCCATTTGCCCAAGTTCATTAGCATGTATAGCTTTATCTATTGCTGTTTTTGTATCATTTAATATAAAATCTTTAAACATATTTACCTCGCAAATTCTATCTCTGATAATAATAAAACAAACAGATGTAGCGGTAAAGGGGGAGAATAAATAATATAGCTTAACCTTTGTTACATAAGCATTGACCCTATTTCTTGAAATAGTACAATTAACTTTGAGGAAATGGAGTGAATATCTTCAACTGTGCCGCAGCCGTAAAAGTCGGAATACTCAGAATTTAGCAATGTTTCGTCGCAAAATATTGTAGAACTATCATGGAAGGTAAAATTTGAGTACAAGCGTATCGTCAGTAGGTTCTGTACGTGCAGGACTATGTCCGCACGGATTACCACCGGGAGCGTGTCCTATTTGCTCAGGAATGGGCGGAGGTGCGTCAAAGGTTCAGACTGCAGATTTTTCTGCAAAACCAGGTGAAATGAGTTGGAACGAATGTGCAGCGATTGGTGCATTTTTAAAATCTATTCAGAATGCAAGAATGGCTCGAGAGGCTGATTTTCAAAAACATTTAATTAACATTGCTAAATTTGAAGCTGATATGGCAAAAACTGCACAACAACTCAATCAATTTATACAAGCTATGAGCCAAAATACTTTAACTAAGCCTATTGCATTTGTTGCTCAAAAAATGGTTTTACCTGTTGTTGAAGCAATGAAGAATATGCCTACAAATGTGCTTAATGCAATGGCAAAGTTCGCAAATAAGCTTGCTGATATTTCGGACAAATTAGCTGCAATATATGGTGAACTTAAGGCTGCTGTAAATAAGAAAATATCTGATTTATCAAAGAAGATAAAGAAAAAACTATTTTCTATATTTGAAATATTTACTGCTGACAATGATGCTGATGAAAATGAAATAATGATTGCATTTGAAAAAAAACTGAATAAATTGAAAAACATGATAGAAAAGGTTACAAAACAACCAACAAAGGAAGATTTAGAAAATGAATATAAATAACGATTTAGAAAGTCAACGTATTCGTCGTAATTTGACTAAAACACAGATAAAAGCAGCCGATTCTGTAAAAGAAGGGGTGTTAGTAAATTCAAATGTTCCTTTAAGCGAGTCATATAATTCATTGCTAATAGCGGATTCTGTAGAATTGCCAAATAAATTATATGAAAAGAATACAAAAAAAGAAAAAGGTTTATTCCCAATAGCAGCGGCAACTGTTGGTTTTATGGGAGTGTTAGCTGGTGTAACAGGATTATTTGCAAAATCTGCTAAAAATGCAGTTGATATTGATTTGGCAAAGAAATTACCTTCTATTACCAGAAATGTTTGTGTAAATAAAGAAATAGACCAAGCAATTTATAGAGTTGTTGCTAATCCTACAAAGAAAACCTTGATGGCTGCTGCAGGTCTTGCTGTTTTTAGTTCGATGGCATTTATGGGTAAAACTTTTTGTGAAGGTTTTAGAGATGTTTGGGTCAAGAAAAAGGAAGCTGATATCCATAAAGATTTACAAGAAAATCTTATTGCTGTTGAAACTCAATCTTTTTCCGGAAAAATGCAGATTATTAGAAATATGCTTTCCGAAAAAGCAAAAGAATTTAACGGAGCTTTGATTGTGGATTCCAACTCTTCCAAAAGCAGTTTTAGTAGTCATTCTATTAGCTTTTGTAATAAGAGTTATCAATTAGGAGAAAAACAGGAGAGTAATTTAGATATTAAATTAGATGACAAATTACATAATAAGTCTAATAAATCTTCTGGTTTTTGGAAAAATTCTGCTTATATGGCACTTGGTGCAATTTCAACAGCTGCAATTATTGGTTTTGGTTATCTTTCAATGAAAAATCTTAGAAGTTGTGACGCTTCTATGAAACGTGGAGTTGAAAAGGTTAAAAATGTTATTACTGAGATTGCTGAAAACACTCATAATCATAATGTTGAGCAAATTGGTAAAGAAAATTATGATTTAGCACATAAAATTGATAGAGAAAAAATAACTAATCTTTTTGTAGATATTTCTGCTGATACTCAATTTGTAACAGAAACAGCAGAGAAGATGAAATGGGAAACTCCAGAAGAAAAACAAGTATTTATAAAAGATAGTTTATTTAATATAAATAAATCTACAGAAAAAGCAAATAGTGCACTTGGTGGTTCAGGACAAGATAGAAATTCTTTCTATTCACATGTGTCTGATTATAAAGCATTTTTCTATAACTGGCTTATTGATTCTAAAAATGAGCAGTTTAAAAATCTTTTTATCGGAATTACCGGAGCTACAGCAACAGCATATTTAGGAGAATTAACCGTAAATGCTGTTAAGGATGTTCAAGTAAAAAAATATAATGCTGAAACAGAATTAAATCTGCAAAAACGACTTGTAGCAACTGAATTACGTAATTTTAAATCGAAAAAAGATGCATCTATAAATCCTTTATGCGATGAGTTTTATAGACAAAAGAAAAACGGTAAATCAAAAGATGAGCTTAAGATTGTTGCAGATAGTATTCTTAATGAAATTAAGAATGGGGCACCTTATGTTTATTCATAATGTTACAAAGGGAATATAAAATGTCACTAGCAGTTTTTAATAATCCGGGTAGTATGATATATCCGACAAAAGATAAAAATTATTGTCAATTTGATGAGGTAAGAGTAATGTATTACCTTAGCCAAAAAGAAAAATCGTTGCCATATTTGGAAGAAGTTTTAAATACGTCTAAAGATGAAACTAAGCAAGTTGTTGCATTATATATTACTAATAGATTATTAGATGATGGCGTAAAAGGTGTTGATAAAATGTACCCGACATTATCAAAATATAATAATTCTGATTCGCCATATATACAAACATATCTTGCAGGTATTTATAGAAAAATAAAAGTTCCTGATGCGTTTGGTCCGCTTATGAGTATGTTGATTAAGAATTCTATCAATCCACCTGATAAATCTTGCGGATTTGATCCAAATGAAGAAGTTGGCGGTGCAATTTTAGATTATTTAGCATAAAAAAAGAGGAATGTTTAACATTCCTCTTTTTTGTAATTACTTGTTTTTACAAAGTAATTTCATTCTGTTCAACACTATCTGCTGTGTCAGCACAAGCGGCATTTACAGGTATCATATTTTGTTGAATAGTAGCTGCGTGTTCTGCTTGGGTACGAGCTTTTGCTTCTGCTTCTGCCTTTGCTTTAGCTTTGGCAGCAGCTTCTGCTTGAGTTTTTGCTGCCTGTTGCTTTTTTAATTGTTCTTGTGCGGCATTATGTCTTTTTACTGCAGGGTCTGTGTATGCCTTTAATCTGTAGTATTCAGACATAATTGACGAAACATAATTTCTTGAGCAAGGGGCTGGACGTTTGTTCTTTAATACGTATGCTGGTCCTGTATGGTATGCTGCAAGAGCAAGTTCAGTAGAACCAAGCATTTTGTATAACATCTTATAGTACATTAAACCGCCCTTTATGTTATCGCTCAAATGATATGGGTTTAATCCCATATTTTTTGCCGTTGCCGGCATGAGTTGAAACACCCCAACAGCACCACAAGGACTTTTTGTGTTGTGTTTGTAACCTGATTCAGCTTTTGCGATTGATAAAGCTAGGGCCGGATCAACACCCATCTCTACAGAATGTTTTACGATGGTGTCTTTAACGTGGTCTACGGGTATTTCCGATGCTTCGACTTTCATAGCCAATAGTATCACTAAAATAGTGAACAATGCTAGTTTTCTAATCATCTAAATCCTCTTAAATTGTACATTGCACTCCGCAAAAAATTCGCCTTATCCGGTTAACTACTCCATCAAATTTGAATTCAACGGAAAATTTATTATACAATCATAATACTGCTTCAATATAAAAAATCAAGTCCTATTTGAAAATAGTTAAAAAAACAATCGCTAAAACGCAGTTATAGTTTGATGATTGCGAAATGTAAATTAACTTAAAAATGCCTAAAATTCAATAAAATTATATAGATTTTTTATAGTACAGATGGCGTATTTTTTTACTCAGCATGCTCAATTTTATTTTAATGCTCTAATTACATCTTCAACTGTTGGAAATTTTCTACAACGTGCTTCGTCATCAAAACAAATTTCAGCAGTACACGGCTGACATTCTAAATTGCCATATAGCGATATATATTTTTTGTCATCATTTTCTTCTATTGGAGAATATTTTGCAGGTGATGAGCAAGTAAATAGTGTTATAATTCTTGGTTTTTGCGTCGCCCAAGCAAGTGCAGTTGTTTCTGTTTCACTGCTTATAACAATATCTGCACGTTTAAGTACATCGATAAAGCTTTCAATTCTTGTTTCGCCACACAAGTTAAGGTAGTTCTCTCCGCCAATTTCTTTTACAAAAGGTTTATCCATTATGCTGCCAGTGAATATAAGATTATAATCATCTTTAATTCTATCAATAAGTGTTGTCCAGTTTATTGGTGACCAACGTTTGTTTTCGTTTCTTGCACCGGCAGATATTACTATTGTTTCTTTCGTTTTATCTAACAGTTCAAATGTTTTATCGTTTCTAAGCGTAAAAGTATAATTGATTTCAGGTAATGGAAAATCTAAACTGTTGTAGTCCATCTTTAAATATTTTAAGAAATTCATGTTTCTTTCAACAATACTTCCATTACTATTTTTGAATTGAGGTTTTGCACTATCAATAAATTCGTTACCTCCTATAGTGGAAAAACCTTTAGCATCAGAATATGTTAATTTTCGTCTTCCTTTACACATTGCAAAAATTAGTAAACTACGTAAATCTTGCTGGCAATCTATAACAATGTCATATTCTCTAAGTTTTATTCTTTCAACAACTTTAAAAAAAGCTTCCCAAGTGTCGGCGTTTAACCATTTTCCGGTCCATTGCTCCATAGAGGCAAGAAATACTTTATCAACTTTAGGGTTTTTGTTGATTACACTAAAACCTTTTTCGGAAACAACATATTCAACGCTGTAGCCATAATCCTTCAATACACTTGCCATTGGTAGCGTGTATACTGTACTTGCAATATTTC
>JAMPEO010000052.1 GCA_023665105.1 Candidatus Gastranaerophilales bacterium
TATGGTAACACTTGTTGTTGGTGACGTTGAGCCGGCTCATGCACTTGAAGTTATTAAAAAATCATTCAATGTTCCATACAAGAAACCTGTTGTGAACCAATACAAAAAAGAGAAAATGCTTACTGAGCAAAAAAGAACAGTTACATATACTGATAATGCAACAGGCTATATGTTGATGGGATTCAGAGCGGTTAGCCTTACAGAATCTGATACTTATGCTCTTGATATTTTATCAACTATTTTAGGTTCAGGCAGAACTTCAAAATTATATCAAGCGTTAAAAGAACAAAAACAAATAGTGAACACAATTTCTGCAGGGAATGCTTCAATGCGTGATGATGGTATATTTATTGTTAAATCATCATTTGTTCCTAAAAATTTTGATAAGGTAGAAAAAGCAATCTTTGAGGAAATCTCTAAGATACAAGAAAAAGGAATTACTGAAACTGAGCTTGTCACTGCGAAAAAGATGATAGAAAGTGATACATATTATGCTCGTGAGTCTGTTTCAAATATAGCCACAGAGATGGGTTATGTAGTTACTTTAACCGGTGGGACTCAATACTATGAAGATTATTTGAAAAACATAAATAAAGTTACGGCAGATGATGTTAAACGTGTTGCAAATAAGTATCTTTTAAAAACAAATAGTGCTATATCAGTTGTGTTGCCAAAATCTTGTGAATCGCTAAATTCGTGTGACAGTAATGTTAAAGAGATTTCTTATAAAAACACAAAACCAAAACTTATAACATCAAATAACACAACTCAAAAATATCTTTATGATAACGGCTTAACGTTGCTTGTTTCTGATACTGATTATAATGACATTGTTGCTATAAGTATTATAGAAAAAGGCGGAGATTTTCTTGCCGCTAAAAAGGGTACAAGTCTTTTATATGGTGATTTATTGTTGAAAGGCACAAAAAAATATTCAGCTGCAGAATTAGCTCAATTTATGGAAGAAAAAGGTATAAATATTACAACTTCTCAAACAGCAGATAGTTTCAAGATAAATGTATTAACAACAAAAACATATCTTGACGCAACGCTTGAGCTACTAAACGAGATTATGAACAATTCTGTATTTGATGAATCAGAGTTAGAAAAACAAAAAACATTAACGCTAAACCAAATAAAACAAACTCGTGATAATCCGTTGAAATTATCATTAGACGGTTTGCGTTCTGCTATATACAAAGACTCTGTTTATAATAGTTCAACAGGTGTATTAGAACGGAATATTCCAACTATTGGCAGAGATGATATTTTGAAATATAAGAATGTTATTTCAAATCCTGAAAATATAGTCATTTCTGTTACAGGAAATGTTCAGGACAAAGACGCCTTCATGGAAAAAATAGGAGGAATGTTTAACACAACATCTTCTTCAAAATTTGATTATTTTAAATATTCGATACCTAAGCTTACTGAGCGAAAAGATGTTGTCAAAAAATTGAACAACCAAAAAACTGCGTGGTTAATGCTTGGGTGGCAAACAGGCGGTATTACTAATGAAAAAGAATATGCTGCATTAAATATTATTAACACTATTTTAGGTTCAGGCATGAGCTCAAGGCTTTTTGTTAACCTTAGAGAGCAAGAAGGGCTTGCGTATCAGTTAGGTTCAAGCTATTCTCCGAATATGCTTGCAGGTTCTTTTATTGTATATATCGGAACAAATCCTGCTACGTTGGAACATTCTAAACAAAAAGCTTTGGCTGAAATCGATAGATTTAAAACTCAATTCGTAAGTGATAAGGAACTTAAGGGTGCAAAAGAAAGATTGTTAGGTCAATACGTTATTGCACTTGAAACAAATTCTGATAAGGCTGAAACTCTTTGTTGGTTTGAAGCATCCGGAAGAGGTTTTAAATTTATAGATAATTATGCTGAACTTATAAATTCTATTACTGCTTCTGATATAATAGAAGTTGCAAATAAGTATTTTACAGATAACTATGTAATGTCTGTAGTTACAAACAAATAGGATATTATATGCCGCATTTCTTTATAAATTCCAAATCCGTAAAAGATAATAAGATTATAGTAGATGATAAAGATAACTATAATCATATTGTTAAGTCTTTGCGTACGAAGGTGGGTGAAAAACTTTTGCTGATTGATGAGAATGAAATAGAGTATGTAACAACTATTGAGAGTATTGATAATAAGTCTGTGCGTGCTGTAATAGAAAGTTTTGCAAAATCTGATAGAGATTTGCCGTATAATCTTTATCTTGCTCAATCTCCGTTAAGAAGTGATGCACAGATTACTATTATAGAAAAGGCTACAGAACTTGGCGTACGAGGTATTTATCCTGTTTATACAGATAATTGTGCTCTTAAACGTAGTGTTGCAGAGGCAAAGGTTGAGAAGTGGCAGAAGGTTATGTTTGAGGCTTCCAAGCAATGTGAACGTGCAAATATTCCAAAATGCTATGGTTTGACCGGATTAGAAACATTACTGAAAGATGAAAGTTTTGACAGAATAATTGCTTTATGCGAAAGAAATACCAATGGTTCATTAAAAGAATATTTACGCTCAAATCAAGTCGAAGCAGGTGAGAATGTATTACTAATTATTGGACCTGAGGGCGGATTTTCACAAAATGAATTTGAATTGTTGAAAAAGTATAAATTACCAATGCTTACGTTGGGTGATTTGATTTTAAAAGCAGAAACAGCTGTTATTGTTACGCTTGGGAATATTGTGTATGAACTTGGAAAATGATTATATTCTTAATTTGTTAAAGAAAACAGGAAATGAGATTTATCTTGTGGGCGGTGTTGTTCGTGATATTTTACTTAAGAGAGAAAATCACGATAAAGATATTATTGTGACTGATGTTTCTGCAAAAGATTTCGCGTTGAAGTTTTCCTCTGATAATGATGGGGTTTGTATTACTCTTGATGAAGAAAATAATATTTATAGGGTTGTTATGCCGGATAAGGTTAATTATGTCGATGTTACGAATCCTATAAATGGTTCATTAGAAGATGATATAAAACGTCGTGATTTAACAATAAATGCTGTTGCTATAAACCTTAAAACAGAGGAGTTTATAGATATAGTTAATGGTTTAGAAGATATAGAACAAGGTGTTATAAGAGGAATTAGTGAACAAAATTTTGTTGATGATTATCTTAGGATAATCAGGGCTTACAGGTTTGCTTCTGTTTTGGGATTTGGAATTGAACCGCAAACGAGAGAGTGGCTTAGAAAACATTCTGAGAATATTCTTAAACCTGCTGTTGAACGCAGGAATGTCGAGGTTATAAAACTGTTTGGCGGCAAGTTTGCTGACAGGGTTTTATTGGAGATGGATAAGGATGGGATTATAGATATATTATTCCCTGTTATGATAGATGTAAAAAAAGTTCCTCCTAACACTCATCACCATTTGGACTTGTTCCATCATTCCGTTGAAACTGTTAAACAAATTCAATTAATATTTGAGCAATCTTCTGATGAAGTAAAAGAACATTTGTTGAATATTGATTTTGGCGGTGATACCAGACTTGCACATTTAAAATTCGCAGGTTTTCTACATGATATCGGGAAGTTTTCTACTTGGACTATTGAGGGAGATAGACATAGATTTATCAGACATGATGAAGTCGGTGCAGAGCTTACTAAAAAGGTTTTGAAACAAGATAAGTTTTCTAAAAAACAGATAGAGTATGTGGGTGCAATGGTTCGAAATCATATATATCCATCAAGTGTTATTTCTGCTCCGAATGCCAATGAAAAGATTTATATGCGTTATGTCCGTAAGGCAGGTGATGATGCAATAGATATGATAGTACTTGCGAAAGCGGATAGATTATCAGCCAGAGGAGTTGATGTTACAGATGATATGGTGAGAGAAAATCTTTCCGGGCTTGGCAAATTGTTAGAGTTTTATATAGAGATTAAGCCACGATTGAAACCGTTGCCAAAGTTGTTGAGCGGTGAAGATATAATGAAATTACGTGGCATTAAGCCGTCAAAGGAGCTTGGTACGATTGTAAAAGCTTTACATGAGGCTCAGATGGATGGAGATGTTGTTGATAAAGATGGTGCGGTGCAGTTTGTACTAAATTTTTAATATCATATTTATAAATGATTTTTTATTGATTTTGTACAGAAGCTTGGGAATGTGCCGTGAAGATAATTAACAAATTTGATACAAAAGAGAGGGTTTATATATGAAAAAAACATTATTAATTTCTTGTATGTTACTTGCATCAAGTGGTGTGTTTGCAGCTGATACATTCACTCCAATCAATATGAATAGTCAAACACCGGCTGTTCAAGAAGAAGCAATGGGAAATTCTAATATCCAGAATGCTATTTTGCAAGTAGATAATGCACAGGTTGATATTCGTAACCAGTTGTTAGATTTAAAAACAAAGTTTGCTGATGTTGATGCTCAGTATGTATCTGTTAAAGCAGAAAGAAAAGCGTTGAAAAAACAACTTTCCACAGCAGAAAAAAGAATCAAATCCTTAGATAAGGCAAAAGAAAAAATGAGAAAAAATATGTTATAATTTATAGATAAATTTAATTAGAGTATGATTGTGCGTTCTTGAGAAAGAACGCATTTTTTATATATTTACCCATCTCAATCAAAAAAGAGCCCTTATCTACTTAATAGAGAAGGGTTATTTGACATTTTATTAAGGGCAATCGGCACTTACTCAAGGTGCCACCCTATGTTTTTATTATTCACGATGTTTACCATTTTGTTAAGTTTATAACGATTATTATTGTTTATTTCAGGGTCTGTGCCTGAGCAAACATAGGATAGATTCTGAAACAAGTTCAGAATGACGGCAAAACCGTACTGTCACCCTGAATTTATTTCAGGGTCTGTATCCGAACGCATGTAAAACAAATGCTGAAATAAATTCAGCATGACATACTCTGCGAAGCTAAGTTACTGCTTAGTCACTTAATTACCTATTCACTTATTCACTTTCCGAATGTAACACAATAACATTTTTGTTACATTCAGATGCTTTGGCATCTGTTTTTATTAAGACATGTTACATAAAATTCGTCCACTGAAATTCAACCTAAAAAAAATACTTCATGTATATGAGATGTAATATCCCGTTTTATGCAAAGGAGCTTTAATGATAACAGGCGTAAATCGCGATGCCAATAACATTTTTACAAGAACTCATGAATCCTTGAGTCGAGTTCGCTCAGGAGGTAGTTCTGCTTCCGAATCACATCTCAAAGATCTTAGCCGCAAAGATACCGCCAGTGTTACAGGTATCGCTAAAGATGAAATTGAATATCAAATAGATGACATGATGTTCGATCAAGATAAAGAATGGCAAAATGAAAACTTTGATCGTGCGTTTAGCACATTCAAAGACTAGTTTAAAAATTTAATCTCTTCTATAATCTTTCTAACTTCATCAGAAATATCTCCATCTGATGAAATTTGTTGTTTTATACGGTTCGCAAACTCAGCTTTCTTAAACTCATGCAATCCCTTTTCCTTAAAAAACTCTTCCAAAATTTTTACCATTGGCAAATCTTGTTCTAGCTCATCTTCACTTATACTAACAAAGTTCTTAAACTCGCTATTAACAGTTTTTACTATAAGATTCTTAGGTAACAAATCTTCAAACTCACCGCTATCCAACAAATGAACTTTATCACAATCACGAAGCTTAGTATTGATTGACTCCTCATTGCTCTCTGCATCCCTATCCAACAAAATAAATATAGGCAGCTTAAGCTCATTTCTAAGTTTATAATAAAGCTTCACAACCTGATTCTTACCACCCGCTGCAATAACCTTAACACCATATCTATTAAAATTATATCCGCAAATCGCCGCAAACGCAGGTAACAATATCTCTTCTGTTATGCCCTCTGCTATTACAATTTTCTCTAGGGGATACAATAATGATAGTTCTTCTCTTAAATGCCGAAAATCTTCTTCTGTGGATAAATATTTCAACCATTCTAAATTTAACGCACTATTATCTTTATCAATAAACTTTATTGCATCTGCAAGATTCAATCGGTTATCCAAAAGTTTTTGCACATTCTCATCATTATGAAAGACTTTGTTCTCATACTCTTTTAAAAGCGTATTTATTCTTAAATCTGTTGTTTCTGAATTCTCCTTAAAAGATGAATTAAAGATCTTCTCTGCAATATTTTTCAATTCAGCATAGTCCAAGCGTTCAATCTCAGATTTTTTTAGCTTTGGCTCCAATAAATTAGACATTATAATATCACGAAAAACTCTTACATACTTCTCTTCCGTAGGCTTAAACCTTGTAAGTCTATCTATTGAAATTACTATTTGTGATTTTGTTAAACTCTTATATTTCATCTTAACCTTTGTTAATATATATACTATAAAAAGGCAATTTTTTGAAGTTTAACGTTTTTATATAGGTATGTTAAGTGTGTATTCTAATAATATTGCTCCAAATTATAATATTGCACCTGTAAAAAATAATAAACAGAGTGCACTAAGCAATATTGTTACAAATACATACGTTTCTGCACCATCTTTTAAAGGTGCTTCTGCTGCTTACAATTCTGTAAGAACAACTTTATCTACAAAAGAAGAGAAAAGAGAATACAAACACTTAGCAAAATTCTTAGATAAAGAAAGCAGAATGACTCTTGAAATGGTTCTTAAAAATGGAACCCTCCTAAAGTCCGGTGCCAATGATAATTCAACAGCACTAGATAATCTTTATAAGATGGCAACAACTCCTCGTGCTGACGGAATGAGAGCTGATGTTCTTGTTAAGCATACGCTTAATGCAATCGCTGACCCTCATATCATTACTCAACATTTTGGTGACATTCCTACAGAAAATAAATCTCAAGTAATTGATTGCCTAACTGATTCAAAAAATCTTATCGACAGAAAAATGATTGATATAGAATTATCTGAGTTGTTCTCCGGATGTTGCGTTGCTGCCAGTGAAGAATTTAATCTAGCAAGTAAAAACCCTGCAGAGTTTACTAGATTTGCAGAAGGTTTAACATCTCCTAAAATGGCTGTTGAAAAAGAAATTAAGCTTGATAGTTTATCAGAAAAAACTCTTGATGCAATTTGGTTATTAAATTCATTTGAAATCCCTTACGAAGCTAAAGATTTCAAAACTGCAAAAATAACTTTAGCACCAGACAAAAATGCATTTATTAGAGAACAAATTCAAGAAACAAATCAAGATATCATTGAACGTTCACCAATCGACGTACTTATGCAATCAACATTTATGAATGTCGCTTCTCAACAAACTTACAATTCTTTAAATGACAAACGTGCAGGAAAATTTTCTAACGATGATAAAGGTTTAATTGATTTTGAAAAAACCTTCCTAGAATCTGTTGTAGAAGATAAAAATATTACTTCTGTTACTTATCAAAAAGTAGACGAAAACCAAAGAGTAGTTGGCTATGAAGCTGATTACAACACCGTAAAACAACAACTTTTAGAAACCCTTGAACAAGGTCATAATATAATCATCGGTTACACAATGACTGACGAGAACAACAATATTCAAGGTGGACATGAAATAACAATTATCGGAACAAAAACAGATCAATACGGTGAATTATCATTTATCTGTAATGATACAGACGATGATAATCCATTTCCTATTGAATATCCTGCATCTTATTTGATTCCAAAAATTCACCATGCCGGTATCCCAACAGAAATTGCTGAAAAGAATATGCAGCAAATCGATAACTGGGTTCTTGGTATAAGAGAATTTAACAATTCTGCAGCTTAGTCTAAATCATATTTAAGCATTGAAACAACTTCAACATCTGAATTGTTCTTGATTTTTTCAGCACCTTTTAAAGGTGTTAGTTCAATGATAAATGCAGCTGAATCAACTACTCCGCCGGCTTTTTTTACAAGATTGCAAGCTGCACAAGCAGTACCGCCCGTTGCAAGCAAATCATCAATAACTACAACTCTTGAGCCAGCTTCTATTGCATCAGCGTGCATATGAATTGTATCTTGACCGTATTCCAAATCATAAGTTTCACTGATTGTATCAGCAGGTAATTTATTCGGTTTTCTAATCATTACAAAACCTGCGTTCAGTTTGTATGCAAGAGGTGCACCAAAAACAAACCCTCTAGATTCTATACCAGCTACATAATCAATATTCTTATCTTTATATTGCTCATACAAATAATCAATCATTGCACTAAAAGCTTCCGGATCTTTAACACCGGTTGTTATATCTAAAAACTGAATACCCTTTTTAGGAAAATCAGGAACTTGTCTTATTGTCTTTTTCACGTCATCTATTAACATCTCTAAACCTCTTGTAAATCTTTTTTCTGTGCATTCTCTATGTGTTGTTGTTCTTCTATGATTAAACCGTGAGTTGTTTTACCCCAATTCATATCTTTCTTGCAGAATAATATTTTACCACAAATAAACAATACCATCGGGAACCATATTATTAACATATAACAAGCAGTGTAACTTGCTTGAACAAAAGCTTCCCAACGTTTCATAAAATCATATCTTCTTAAGCTATATCTTATTGCCATAAAGAAACCAAAGGCTACTGCAAAGGATATTATAGCTGATGACATAATTTCTTGATGTATAAAAACACCTTTGTGGGTTAAAGCTTTAAAACTTCTAATAATTAACTCAAATAAAAACCATAGCGGCATAATAAATTGAGTTATGTATATAACCATATCAAGTTTGGCTCTTAATGACATTTTTTTTGAAAAAATAGCTTGGAAAAAATATTCCAAATATCTTCTAATTGTACCTTCCAACCATCTTCTGCGTTGTCTGAATAATGGAACAAGGTACATTACACCCTCTTCGTAAACTACTGCATCTAAACAATAACGAATATCCCAACCTTTTATATGCAGTCTTGTTGCCATATCAAGGTCGTCTGTAATAGTGTAATTATTCCAACCCCCAATATCTTCAAGAGCTTTTCTTTTTATAAGTTCACCGTTACCACGCAACTCAACGGCACCTTTAACAGCATCTCGTCCAAACTGTAAGTATGTATCTAATGTGTATTCATTGTTTTGACATTTTGTTAAAATATTTGTGTCAGAGTTTCTAATAACCTTTCTTGCCTGTACAGCTCCAACATCTTCCGGTTCAAGATTTGGTACAAGTTTATTAAGAAAATCTTCTTCTACTGTTGCATCTGCATCAAAAACAAGTATAGCTTCTCCTTGTGCCATAACAAGAGCATCATTCAATACTGCAGATTTTCCGGGAAATGCTTCCGCACTACGTGATAAACATTTTACATTATCATATTTATTTGCTAAAGCTTTTATAACACTTAATGTATTATCCTCGCTTCTGTCATCTATTAAAATTATCTCAAAATTAGGATATGTTAATTTACGAATATTTTCAACAGTATTTGTGATAACAGATTCTTCGTTGTGTGCAGGTATCATTATTGATACGAACGGTTTATAATTCTCATTTATTATTTCTGGTTGTTTTTTTAGTTTACGTTTTCTATGCCTTAATGCAAGCGAAGTGTAAACACCATATAATGTCATAAAGCATAACAAAATTATCAGACCCCAAATAGTGTTTACGTGATATTGGAATACATATATAAACGTCCATAACGCTATTAAAATTGAAAATAAAAGAATTCTCTCTCTCATAAACTCCTCAATTCCCGTTAAATCATAACAAAAAACAGGCGTAATTAAAAGCCTTTGTTACTATTCTTTACCTGATAGTTGAAATTATTTACAATCAAATATAAATTTATGATTTGAAATAGTCACAAATCAATGTTTTTTTCTTTGGTAAAAGTTTCTTAAAACCTTCTACCAAAGGATTCTTATCACAATTTTCAAGTTCTTTTTTTAATATTGCTTTTAGCAAGATAGCATTGTCATACAAAT
>JAMPEO010000053.1 GCA_023665105.1 Candidatus Gastranaerophilales bacterium
AGAAGATATTAAAAACAGGCTTGACGAACACTTAAATTTGATAACTTATGAAATCCAAATAAATCATTATGTACAAACACAAAAAGAAATAGAAGCAAAAAGGAATGCAGAAAATGCAGAAATAAAACACAAAATAGAAGAAAAGAAAAAAGCAGCCGAAGCTGAGGAATTACATAAGATAGAATTAGCAAACAAAGCTGTTGTTGACTCTTTAATAGCAGAAACCTTTAATATTGACAGTATCAAAACGGAAAATGCTATTTTCCCTAACGATTTTGCTCAAATGAAAGAAATATATTCTCCGGCTCAAATCAAGACAGATGCCCAAGGCAACAAAATTATTATAAATAAAAGCCCTTATAGCAATGAAATCAGTACTATAAAGTTTAACAAAAATGGTCATATTATATCTGAGAAACGAACTTCAAACGGAAAAACAATATCTTCTACGACTTATGAGTATTTCAAGAACGGTTCAAGAATTAGTACTTTAACAAATCAATATGGCACTAGTATAGAGCAAGAAGTTTTCAACAACAAAGGAGAACTAATCGCATACAATTATTATAATCCTGATAAAAAATTCTCAAGAATGATTACATATACCCCTTCACCAAATGGAGATAGATTATATAAAACAAGAATAACTAAAGGTATAAGCGATGAAAAAATTTATAGTATACAAACAACATTTGATGAAAAATTTGAATATGAATTTAATGATGATGGTTCAATAAAAAACGAATATAGATATATAATGGCAAACGATGATGGAGAAAGAACCATTGACGGAAAAGAAACTACAGAACATTGTAACGATGGTTCAGAAAAAATATATTGGAACGATGAGTTAAAAGCAACAAGAATAAATGGTACAACATACGATATAAATGGTAAAGAACTAAAATCTTATATTTTAAAAAACTTACCATCTAAGAAAGATGCATAAATATAAAAATTTTTTACTCATTTATAATTCGTAAATATTTGTAACAAACTTTAAAATTTTGAAATTAGAAGTTTCTAATATACTTTATTATAATATACGTTAACGAGAGAGATACTATGGGCTTATTTTTTAATCCGGACAATTTGAATAATGACCCAACTATGCTATTTAACAGTTTTGGAAGAAATAGCAATTCTTGGAATTGTAGACCTAATTTTTTAACAACCCTCATTAGTGCTTTAATTTGCGGAGGTTCTACACAAACCAGTTATTATAATCCAAGAGGTTATAACAATACTACTCTTTTCAATAACACATTACCATTGGGCGATATTGCATATTTTTCAGGACCTGTTCAGCCCGGTTTCACAGGCACGGTTACATATACGCAACAAAGTAATACAACGAATATTTCAGGACCTGTTCAGCCTGGTTTCACAGGCACAGTTACATACACGCAAGCAAATGATGCAGCCAGTACTGTAGGAAATAGCAATTCTGTAAAAGTTGATACAACTGACAAAACAGATAAAACTGATAAAACCGTACAAGGCGGAGGCACAACAAGAGAATTATACAATTCACTAGGACTGGAAAAAGAAGGTCTTGGCTATGAAGTATTTTCTTTAGCAATGGAAGGCTATCAAAATTTAAAGAACAAAGGTAACGGATATCTTGGTATTGTTGACCCTAATTCAAAATGCTACTATTTGATTGATGTAAATAATAAAAAATTCATAGAAAAATCCGTAGTAAGATTCGGAAGTGGAAATATGAATAATGTCAAAGGTGCTAATATAGCAAATTCTCATGCAACATTATCCGGATTTATGCAAGTTAAAGAAGAATACGCAAGTAGAAAATCTCACTGGAGTAGTCGAGCAAAACGTATGGACGGACTTGAGCAAGGTATCAATAATAACGCGCGTAGTAAGAGTGTTGTAATTCACTCAACAACCAAAAATACTACTTGGGGATGTATCGGTTTTACACCTGTACTTAATAAAAATGGACAAACAGATGATGCTGCAACTAATGAAAAATTAAGACGACTATTCCCAAGTGATACCATAATCTTCTCTTGTCCAACAAACGTTGATGAATATAAGAACTTAAGTGCTCTTGTGTAAATAAAAATTTTATTTTAAATCATTTTCAAATAAGTCATCTATCAATTTAGAAGTCAACATTGCAAAACTTTCTGTAATGTTTGAATTTTCATTAACCTCTGAAACAGGAATACCTTTGTTAATAGAAGACATTATTGTGAAATAATTATTTGGAACTTTCCAATAAACAGATTTGTTTAAAGTTTTTTCAACATCATTAACTGTTATCTCATCATTATCAAGATATCTGTTAATTATTATTTTCGTCTTATTAGAAGCAAACCCTAAGTTTTCAAATAAATCCAAACAGCGTTGACAATTTCTAATTAAAGGTAAATTAACAATAGTTGCCAAAAGTATTATATCTGAATTCTCAAGTATTGTCATATTCAATTTATCAACGCTTGTACCCATATCAACAACAATATATGAGAATGTTTTTCTAAGATATCCAAACAATTTTACAAGCTGTTGAATAGACAAACTTCTTGACTGTTCAATATAAGGAGGTTCTGCAAGTATATAAAGACTTGAATCTTTATATTTCTGACAAGCATCAAGTATAAACTCAGGATTTGCATTATCAATATTATTAACTATCTCAGAAATATCAATAGTAGGCTTTATATCTAAAAACGTTGTAACATCACCTATTGGTAAATTTAAATCAACAAGTGCAACTTTCTCTCTTGTTTGTTTTGCAAATTCAACAGCTAAATTAGTAGCAATCGCTGTTTTACCAACCCCGCCTTTGTTTGAAAAGACAGATATTATTTGTGATTTTTTCAACACTTTAACATCTTCTTGAGAGCATTTTGCAAGAGCAATAAACAAATCTTTTTTTAATACCGGTTTTGAAACAAAATCCTTTGCACCATAACGCAAAGTTTGAATAATATTTGAAGTCGTATAGTCTTCTGACAAAACAATTACATTTATGCCAAAATCAGAAAGACGTTTAATCATTTTAAAAGATATTTCTTTATCAGGGAGCATAGAAAATAAAACAACTTTAGGTCTGTTATCCTTTACATATTTTATTCCTGAAGTATATTCCTCGAAAATACAATCTACTTCTATACCATCAAATTCTGATAAGTAACTTAAAATAACATCTTTTGTTTGAGATTCTTGTTCAAAAATAACCAGCTTATTCACAAATACGCTCCAAATTATATAGTTCACCTCTATAATAGCGTATTTTTAGATTTTACACAAATACTTATTTATTTAAAAATCTATCAAACAAATTTCTTGCATTATCAAAATGCTTATGAACGTTCTGCAATTTTGTTCCATCATTCAAGAAGAAAAATTCACCTTCTTTACCAAAATATCTCATACCCTTAAAAACTTTTGAATCTTCTGATTCTAATTTAAAGTTTTCTGATTTTACACCTTTTTCAGTTTTTTCAAGAACATCTGTATTTAATCTATCAGCTATTGATTTATACATTTTTATTTCTTCATGAAGGTCAAGCATTTCCGCAGTTCTTACCCCTCTATTATTAGTATGAGGTCTAAATGCAATACCAAATGATAGCCCGTTGTTGTCGATTGTATTCATTATATAATATATTTCCTTTTCCCTAATCTAAAAAAGAGCCTCGTAAAACGAGGCTCTACAAATTTCTTATCTGTAATGTGCAAAAGCTTTGTTTGCTTCAGCCATCTTGTGAGTATCTTCACGCTTCTTACAAGCTGCACCAACGCCGTTAGATGCATCCATCAATTCATTTGTTAATTTATCGATGAACGATTTACCGCCTCTATTTTTAGCAGCAGCAATCAACCATGATGAAGCTAATGCAAATCCTCTGTCAGCTTTAACTTCTAAAGGCACTTGGTAAGTAGAACCACCAATACGTCTTGCTTTAACTTCCAATAATGGAGTTGCATTTTGTAACGCTTTTTGGAAAGTTTCGATAGGATTTTCGTTTGTTCTTTCTTTAATTCTTTCCATTGTAGCGTAGAATATTTTTTCTGCTAAAGATTTTTTACCACGACGCATAATTCTATTAATAAACTTAGAAATATCTACGTTATTATATATAGGATCCGGTGCCGGTATTCTTCTTTCAGGTTTTGAACGTCTTGACATTATTTCTTACCTCCCTTTTTAGCACCGTATTTAGAACGGCTTTGTGCTCTGTTCGCAACACCTGCAGTATCAAGTGTACCACGAACGATGTGATATCTAACACCCGGTAAATCCTTTACACGACCACCTCTGATAAGAACAACACTGTGTTCTTGTAAGTTGTGTCCGATACCTGGAATATAAGAAGTAACTTCAAATCCGTTTGTTAATCTTACTCTGGCAACTTTTCTAAGTGCTGAGTTTGGTTTTTTAGGGGTTGTTGTATAAACCCTTGTACATACTCCACGTCTTTGAGGACAATTCATCAAAGCCGGAGATTTAGTTTTGTCTGTTAGTTTTTTACGTTCTTGACGTACTAACTGGTTAATTGTAGGCATTCTTTTCTCCTTTTTGCTTGTCAGATTAGTAAATCCGACCTACCTTTTCTCAAACTTGCAACCATTATTCTTCCTGAAACCCTTACTTATTCCGGTAATGATTGCTACTACATTTACCCCAACCGTCAAATCAGCACGATAAATTTCGGCTAGAGTGTAATTATATCTAACTACACACACACTTCAATGTCAATTCAAATGTTAAGTATTATCAATATTTTCAATCAAATTATAAACTTATGTAACGAAATTATAAATCTTGAAATTTATCACTTTAAATAACACTTTATATACATGTAGTACTGTAGACAAGAGGGCTATATTATGGCAGATGATATCCAAATATCAAAAAAAGTTCAAACAACCGGAATTTCACAACAAGAATTTGTTGATAAAATGAAAGAAAAAGGTATTGAAGAAAACGCTGCAAAAAGTATTTTTGGCAGGTTTAACACAAATACAACAGGCGACAGTGCTGAAGTATTAGACCAAAACGAACAAATTGGTTTTATGGCATTTCTTAAAAAACTCGCAAATGGTGATGAACAAATCTCAGAAGCCGCATATAATGCAAATACATTAGGAGATGATATTGGATTTGATACATTCTCAAAAAGTGTAACTGCATATAATGAATTGATAGACGCTGACACTAGCGATAACAAAGAAGTTGAATTTAGTGCATTTGAAGGTGGTACTATCATTTATACAAAAGATGCATCTTCTGTAAAACATAAGTTTGATGATTCAGCTAATTTCCAAGAGATTGAAACAACAGATGGTGATACTTCTATAAGTCAAAAAATGCGTACAAAACGTTCTCCTGTGAGATTATCATCCGCTTGGAGAATGCAACGTGGAGTTGCCGAAAGTATAGCAAGCAACGCAGAGGGATACCAAGATATCAAATCACAAAAAACAGCAGAACAAGTACTTGATAAAATTCTTCAAGCTAAAAATATAACAGTTGAAGACGCAACAAAGAAACAACAGCTATTACAAACATTTATCAACTTCAATCCTAGTATATTTGATAAAGAATCTGGTGCTGTATGGGTAGATGCAGATTGGTCAAAGCTTGATTTTCCTGCAGTTACTGATATTGATGCAATGCTGGCTGAAGATGAAGTGGAAATGACCGGTGGAACAGAAGGAACTCCTCTAACAGAAAATTCTGAAGAAGTAGAACAAACGCCACCAACACCACAATATACTTACAATAGTGGAATTGCACATCACAAACTGCAAACAAAAGAAGCATCATTACCTACAATCACACAAACACTTTATGACATAGCCGATGATAATAGCGGTGGAAAAGCTGTTAAAAAGATGCTTGATTATATAAAAGGTAATATTGATGAAAGCAATATTCTTGAAGTATATAATCACTATATAGAAAATCAAGGAGATGATTCTCTTATGGATACCATAACCAGCGAATGGTTAGGATATGGCAATGGTCATGGTCGTGATTATGCAATGCAAAGTGCTAAATATCTACTTGAATGTCTTATCGGACGAGCAGAGGCAGCCGGTATCAATCCGGAATCAAGCCAAGCATATAAAAATGCATTAAGCGGTCTGCAAGATCTTAACACCTACACATATCATTATGTAAACGATAAGAGTTCTGGAACAAGCTTTGATACAAAAAGTGATAATGGACTAACTAAAAAAGTCGACCCATTAATAACAGCATTGATTTCAGAAATTAGTGCTTTAGAAAATGCAGAAGCACCTGAAGAATAAAAGATAGATTATACAAACAACAAATTGGGCTGAAATATTTCAGCCCAATTTGCTTTATCAACAAAAACTTATTTACCTAATGCGTGAGCTTTATCAGCAGTTTTTTCTATAAGATTATAGAACATCTCAGCAGAATTAACTTCGTCAAGATAATCAACTCCAACACGTGTGCAGCCACCTTTTGTTGCAACACTTGCTATCAAATCTTCAACAGTTTTATCACTATTCAAAATCATCTTAGCAGAACCAATAGCTGTCTGAATACTCAAAGTTAAAGCTTTTTCATAATCCAAGCCCATCTTTTCACCGGCACGTGCAATCTCGTTTATGACCTTATAATAAAAGGCTGGTCCCGAACCTGAAATTGCAGTAAGAATATCAATTTGAGATTCTTCAACCTGTATAGCTTTTCCTATTTTTGATAAAAATTCTACTACAAAGTTAACATCTTCCTCAGATGCATTTTTGCCACCGGCAACACCACTCATACCTTCCAATACTAATGCCGGAGTATTTGGCATGACTCTTACAATTCTTGCCTCAGTCCCCAATATAGATTGGATAAATTTTGTTGTTACACCGGCAGCTATTGAAACAATAAGTTTGTCAGATGTTACATCATTCTTAATGCCTTCTAAAACTGATTCAACAAAATTTGGTGTTGTTGAAATAAAAACTATATCAGATGTTTTAACAAGTTCGTTATTATCCGTAATAACTTTAATACCAAGTTCTTTACTTTTTTCATCAGCTTTTTCTTGTGAAATTTCAGCAGCAGTTATATTTTCAGAATTCACAAATCCAGAAGCTATAACTCCGCCAATAATAGCACTTGCCATCTTTCCACAACCAATAAATCCTATTTTCTTGTTCATATTATTTAACCTTTTATTGACTATTACCAATGTTTTATATAACATATACCCATACAATAGTAAATAAGCAATATAAGGAAATAGAAAAATGAAACGTACACTAGAAGGAACAAAAGCAAAAAGACAAAAAGTTAGCGGTTTCAGAGCTAGAATGGCTACTCCGGGCGGACAAGAAGTTATTAACAGACGTCGTGCTAAAGGTAGACATAAATTGGCTATTGAAGCTAAAAAAAGAGCTTAGTTTTTTGATTAAAAGATTTAAAAGAGATGTACAATATGTACATCTCTTTTTTATTTTGAATGTAATTGAAACAAAAATAAAGCGGGAAAAGTCCCGCTATTTTTTATATAGAGTATACATTTGTCCTAAGCAGTAATAACTTGAAGTTTTTCAATATATTTACCTGCATATACAGCCCCGATAGCACCATCAGATGCCGCTGTAATAACCTGTCTTAAAGGTGTTTTCCGAACATCACCAACTGCAAAAACACCCTCTACAGAAGTTTGCATAGTTTCATCCGTAATAATAAAACCATTCTCATCTTGCTTAACTTGACCGTTAATTCCTGCAATATTAGGAGCAAAGCCTATATATGGAAATATTCCATCTACCTTTAAATTCGCAACCTCTCCGGTTTTGACATTAGCAATAACAAGCCTGTTAACTACATCTTCTCCTTGAATTTCCTGAACAGTAGTATCAAAAATAAATTCCAGCTTATCATTGGCAAATGCTCGTTCTTGAACAATTTTGTCAGCTCTTAATTCATCCCGTCTATGGATAACATAAACTTTTTGTGCAAACTTTGTAAGGTACATAGCCTCTTCTACCGCAGCATTACCACCACCTACAACAGCAACAGTCTTATCTTGATAAAAAGCTCCATCACAAACAGCACAATAGCTTACACCACGTCCTATAAACTCTTCCTCACCTTTAACACCAAGTTTTTTTGATTGAGCTCCACAAGCAATAATAACTGCCTTTGCTTTGAATACATCATCCATAGTTGTGATAATCTTAGGATTAGACACTAAATCCACAGATTGAATTTCTTGCATTGGAAACTTTGCTATTCCAAACTTATCTGCATGTTCTTCAAATTTTTCCATCAAATCATATCCACCTATAACAGGAAAACCAGGATAATTTTCTAACTCTAAATAATTTGATGGTTGACCACCTAACATACTAATATCAATAATCGCTGTTTTTGTATTACTTCTTGCTGCATAAATACCAGCTGACAATCCTGCAGGTCCACCTCCAAGAATTATCGTATCAAATTCATATAAATTCCCCATTATTCCTCCGCTTAATTTCTATTCTTAATATTCGTGCTTATAAGGAATTTATCCGTTATTTTACAACAGACATGCCTGCAATTTTTTTACCCTTAATAAGATATTTTGCTTTATCCGCTTTCAAAACATGCCCGTCATATAAAGAACGTGTTTCTAATACGATATCATTATAACCCTCAAAGGTATCTCCATTAAGTCTTATTGTTACAGTATCTTTTAAAACCTTATTGTCATAGCTCGATGTTTTAGAGAATATTACTACACAACCCTCTACCTGATTAAGTTGAATATCAGCTTTTGCTTTTGTGAAAGGATTCTCTAATGTAATGACGTTACCTAATCTTGATAAGTTCCATAAATCTACACTTCTAGGTTTAAAAACTGAATAATTTGACGTTTTATCCAACTGTGCCTCAACTCTCCAAGACCCAAACAAAGCATTTGGAACACTCTCTACAGAAACACCTGTCTGCAATAACGTAGCAGCACGCACAGAAGTTGATACTAAGGATATAATCAAAAACAATATAATAAATAATAATTTCTTCATACTGTTTATTATAATAAAAAAACACTCCCTTTAAATAATCAGGAAGTGTTTTCTTAAGAATATTTACAAAGCTTTTAAGATTTGACTATACAGTAGCCATTTTGCTTTGAATTTGCTTTGCAGAATCTTCATAACCTGAACGACCCATTAAAGCATAAGTATAATTTTTAGCTTGTTCAACACCTGGTTGGTTAAATGTATTGATGTTGTATAATTCACCTGCAATAGCAGTCTGAACTTCCAACATATATAGCAACTGAGCTACATTATAACCGTTAATTTCAGGTAATGAAATTGTAATGGTTGGTCTTTGGTAATCAGAAAGAGCAACTCTTGTTGAATCAGCTTCTGCATTGATTAAATCATTGATAGTCTTTCCACCTAAATAACCAATACCTGTATATTCAAAAATTCTAGGAATTTCTAAATTAGTATCAAAGTTTTCAACTCTAATAAAGTTAATAACTTTATCGTTAGGACCTTCATTATAAAGTTGAATTTGAGAGTGTTGGTCAGTAGCACCTAATGCCTTAATTGGAGTAGGTCCGATATTAACTTTTTCACCATTTTTGTTAACTTCTTTTCCTAATGATTCAGCCCATAATTGAACATACCAATCTGATACATATTTCAATCTTGATGAATAAGGCATCATAACTGACAAGTTTTTACCTTTTTTAGTATCCATTAAATAATGAATAAGTGCATTTTGTGCTGCAATATTTTCATTGATATCTGTATTTTTAAGAGCCAAGTCCATATCCTTAACACCGTGAATAGTTTC
>JAMPEO010000054.1 GCA_023665105.1 Candidatus Gastranaerophilales bacterium
TCGCGACAGTCTGCTTGGAAGGCAGATACTCTACCAACTGAGCTACTTCCGCATATTATTCAATTTTCAACGGGTTTTCTCAGTTGGTAGAGTACATATTGGACTCTCGCTTCACTTCGTTCCGCTTGGGCAACTGAGCTACTTCCGTATTTTATTCAATTTTCAGTGGTTTTTGCAAATCACCCCACTATTTTAGACTAAATCCAAAAATTTTTCAAGTATTAAATCTAATCAAAAAGTGCTTCAATAAAATCTTGTGAATTAAATTCTTTAAGGTCAGTCATCTGTTCGCCAACTCCAATGAGTTTGACAGGTAATGATAGTTCTTTTGCGATAGCTAGAATTATTGCACCTTTTGCAGAACCATCCAATTTTGTTAACGCAACAGATGTTAGATTAACAGAGTCTTTAAACACTTTAGCTTGCTGTAAACCGTTTTGACCTGTGTTTGCATCCAAAACCAATATACATTCTCTTAAGGCTTCCGGAGCTTGTTTATCAATAACTGTTTTTATCTTACTCAATTCTTCCATCAAGTTATATTTGTTTTGTAAGCGTCCTGCGGTATCAACAAGAATTACATCAATGTTATCTGATTTAGCTTTTTGTATTGCTTCATAAACTACAGAAGCAGGATCAGCTTTATCACGACGCACAATTTCTGCTCCTGCACGTTTTGACCAGATATCAAGCTGTTCTTCTGCTGCAGCTCTGAATGTATCTGCTGCTGCAACCAGAACTCGTTTTCCTTCTTCTTTGAATTTGTATGCAAGTTTTCCGATTAGTGTTGTTTTTCCAACACCGTTAACACCTGAAATGAAATAAATATTCAGTTCATTCTCTTTGAAATTTAATTTATTAGAACCTGCTGAATCAAGTGTTTTGGTAAACTCTGTTTTTAAGTAATCTTTTACTACAGATGGTTTAATTTTAGTTTGGTTTCTTAATTTATCTACAAGTTCTGCTGCATAATTAACACCCAAATCAGCACTAATTAACAAATCTTCCATATCATCAAGAACAAATTCCGAGAACTCTTCCTCTTCTGATATAGTTTCAACTACATTGCCAACAAGTGCTTGAGTTGTTTTAGCAACAGTTTTTTTAAGGTTTTCTATACTATTAGAGAAAAAACCAAACATTAGTCTATACCGTTTTCAATAACAACTTTTGCAAGAACACCGTTTATAAAAGCAGAACTATCATCTGTTGAATATTTTTTAGCAAGTTCTAACGCTTCATCAACAATAACTTTCATAGGTGCATCTTTTGTGTATAACATTTCGATTATTGCTATTCTAAGAATATCTTTATCCATTTTTATAAGACGGTTGATATCCCATCCTTTTGAATATTTCTGGATTTGTTCATCAATCTCATTATAATGTTCTTTGAATGCTCTTGCTATTTCAATAACATAAGATTGAACATCGTTTTGTGTTTCTAACATAGCAAATTCTGCGATTTCAAGTGCAAAGACTGCTTTTTCAACAACTTCAAGGATTGATGAAATCTTATCAGACATATCAGCTGTTGTCGGAACAGGAACCGGTTTGTTTTTTACGCCAATAGGACGTTCCAAGTTACTAGGGTCATCAGCTTCATAAGTATCAATATAATCCTTTATATCAATAAGTGTTCCTACTGCTGTCTTAAGTTCGTCTGTTGAGTTGTTAGACAAAACTCTTATTGATTTTAACATTATGTCTTCAAAATCTTTTTCTGAATATTCAACAATTTTCTTATCAAATTGTGAAAATAATATAAGTGCTAATTCTCTTGCTGCACGTCTTGCTTGCATATTTTTCTCCTGATTAAATAATCTCTTTTGGATATACTAACATAAAATAGTAATATTATAAACTTCTCAGAGCTGCTATCTTCATTTCGTTAAAATCAGGGGTTTTCCCTGTCCAAATTTGGATAGCTTTCTGTGCTTGATAAAGAAGCATATCTAATCCTTCAACAACCTGTAAACCTTCTTTTTGTGCAGATTTTAAGAACTGCGTTGTAAGTGGATTGTAAACAATATCATAAACTAATGTGTCTTTACTTAATGTTTTGATAACGCTATCACTTAACGGTTGTTCGTCTGCGGCGAAGCCTTTCATTCCAATAGGTGTAGCATTTACTATGATTGCTGTTTCAGGAAGTGACTGAATATTCTGGATTTGATGTGCTGTGAATTTAATATTAGGAAATTTATCTCTCAAATAGTTAATTGCGTTTTGAGCGTTGATAATATTTCTTGTATAGAAATCTATTGATGTAACCCCTCTTTCAATAAGACCAACGGCAGCAGCTCTTGAAGCACCTCCGGTTCCTAAAATACAGGCATTTTTACCTTTTAGGTTAATTGTTTCAGGGATTGCAGTCTTAAATCCGTAAATATCGGTGTTATATCCAAATAGCTCACGTTGCTCACCATTGATTTTTACCGTATTGATACATCCTGCAATGTTAGAATAATCATCCATATCACTCATGAAAAACGATATAGGAATTTTTAATGGAATAGTTACGTTGAATCCATGATATCCGTTTGCCTTAAGATATTTAATCCTGTTTACCAAATCTTCTGCAGGTGTTTCCATAACATCATAATCGGCGTCAAGCCCAATGCTTTTAAATCCTGCTTTCTGTATCACCGCTGATATAGAATGCCCTAAAGGATAACCAATGATTCCTAATTTGTATTTCATAACATAACCTCTTTTATATAAATTATAGTAAAATTCCTCTAAAATGTATATCCTTTAAGAGTTTGACATAATAAATAAACTTTATGTAACAAAATGTAAACAAGGATAATACAAAAAAGCAATTTTTCATAATAGATATACTTTATATATACATAAGAGATAATTAGGGCTCTTATAAAAACGGATAATTAGGATATTAGAATTTTTTAAAGGATATTAGGATATGGCAGCAACATTCGGTGCATTAACGGCAAATAGAAATTACGTAAACTCAGGAGATTTTGGAGTTAAAACTCTTAGAGATTTCGGTAAAATTCAATTTGTTAGTACGCCTATCAAAATGTCTGAGGCAGAATCTCCTGAAGCTTTAACAAATTTAAGAAAAGAGCAAGGCGGAGTAGAAGTCTTAAGCTAAATAATATTGCTTATTGATTTTTTGTGAAGGTAATATAGTTTTCTATTATCTATTCTAATTATCAAAATTTTAGAGCCGTATTGGCTCTTTTTTTTATGAAATAAAAAAGAGAGGATGTTTACCCTCTCTTTTTTCCTTTTCTAATATCTTGCGAGATATTTCTTTAATTCCCATTGAGTAACAGCAGTTCTATACGAATCCCATTCTTTTTCTTTTGCTGTCACAAATTCTGTCATAATATGTTGTCCAAGAGCTGCATTAGCTACTAAAGATTTATCTAATAAATCAATAGCTTCTTTTAATGTTCCAGGTAAAGAATCAATTTTTTGTCTTTTTCTTTCCTTAGAAGTTAGTTTGTAAATATTGCTTTCAACCGGTGCAGGTGGTTCGATTTTGTTTCTTATACCATCCAAACAAGCTTCCAAAATAGTAGCGAATGCTAAATATGGATTACATGCCGGATCCGGTGAACGTAGTTCTACTCTTGTTGCTACGCCACGTTTTGCAGGAACTCTTAATAAAGCACTTCTGTTTGCTAATGACCAGGCAAGATATACAGGTGCCTCATAACCTGGAACCAAACGTTTGTAACTGTTTACTGTCGGGTTAAGGATTGCTGTGATACTTCTTACGTGTTTTAGCATACCGCCGATAGCATATTTTGCTGTTTCAGATAATTGATATTCTGATTTTTCATCATAAAAAGCGTTTTCACCATCTTTGAATAATGAAACATTACAGTGCATTCCTGAACCATTTATACCAAAAATAGGTTTTGGCATAAATGTTGCGTGAAGATAGTGTAATGCAGCGATTGCTTTAACAACAACTTTAAAGGTTGCAACATTATCAGCAGCTGTCAAAATATCAGCATATTTGAAATCGACTTCGTGTTGACCGTCTGCAACTTCGTGGTGAGATGCTTCAATATCAAATCCCATTTCTTGTAGAGTTGTTACGATATCAGAACGAACATCTTCTCCTAAATCTTCCGGTCCAACATCATAATATCCGGCATTATCTTGTGTTGATGTTGTAATATTTCCGTTTTCATCTTTTGAGAATAAGAAAAATTCAGCTTCCGGTCCAATGTTCATTGTGAAACCTAATTTTTTCGCTTCATTCATTACTCTCTTCAAATTACATCTTGGACAGCCCTCAAATGGTGTTCCGTCTGCGTTATAAATATCACAGATGATTCTTGCTGATTGATATCCGTCTTCACTTCTCCATGGCAAAACTTCAAAAGTGTTTTTATCAGGATAGAAAAACATGTCTGATGTTTCAATACTTCGGAACCCCTTGATAGAAGAACCGTCTAGCATAATTTCATTTGCTAAAACTTTATCAATATGTTGTGCAGGAATAGACATATTTTTTACTTGACCGTTGATATCAACGAACTGTAATTTTATAAATCTGATACCCTTTTCTTTAATGATAGCTTTGATATCATCGTTTGTGTAATTCTTTTTGTCTAACCTCTTATATGTAAATTCGGTCATACTTCCTCCTGTGTAATGTGTATAATCGTTTTTCAACATATTCAATTATAGAGGTTAAGTTGTATTATCGTCAATCTTTTTTGATATTAAGATTATTTTAAGAAAAGTTTTTTTTTATCAAAATTTTAATAATTATTTAATTTTTTCAAGAATTAAGCCTGATTTTTGTAACAACAATAAATAAACTGCTTCAACAACTAATAAATAAAACAATTAAATAATCTGTAAAAAAACAATCTTGAAAATATTAGTATGAAGTAATGTAAACATAGAATAAAACTTAATTTGATATAAAGACTTTTTTTATTTTGAGTCCGTCTTCTGTAACCTCAGAAATACCTATAACATTATTTTCTTTAATCAACAGGACAAAGCCTTCTTCTGCTTTTATTCTGTTATAAATCGGAAGACCGTTCTTCATTCTTGAGAATTCTACTTCATTAAGTTTTTGTTTTGCTTGCGGAAGATAGTCTATAGGATTTATGAGATTCTTTTCAACATCTGTAACAGATTTGAAATCATCAAGTTTTATGGCATTTTCTATTAAAAATCTTCCTGCTTGGATACGTTGAAGCTTACTTAAATATGCACCATTGTTCAATATTTTACCTAAATCGTTTGCGATACTTCTAATATAAGTTCCTTTAGAACATTTTATATAAATATCTGCAATTTGGTTGTTATAATCAAAGTTTTTTAGTTCAATAGCTTCAATAAAGACTTTTCTTGATTTTATTTTAACTTCTTTACCTTCTCTGGCATAATCATATAATTTTTTACCATTAACTTTGATAGCAGAATATATTGGAGGAATTTGTTCAATTTCACCTTCAAAATTATTTAAAACTTCTTTTATCTGTTTCTCTGTTATTTTTTCAGTGAAGGTTTCTACTGTATCTCCCTCTATATCATAAGTAGTAGTTGATTTACCGAAATTAAATGTTCCAATATATGCTTTATCATCTTCCAAATATTCAATAAGTCTTGTAGCTTTTCCAATACATATAGGCAAAACACCTTCTGCAAATGGGTCAAGAGTTCCTGTATGACCAATTTGCTTTATTTTTGTAACTCGACGTAAAACTGATACAACATCATGTGATGTCATTCCAACAGGTTTGTAAATATTTAAAAAACCAAACATTTTTTACTCTCTATTTACTGAAAAAATTATATTTCGCCTCTGGAAATTTTATTGATTAGCTCTGTTACACGAGAACCTTGTTCCAAACAATCAGAAAATACAAATTTTAACTCAGGAGTTAATCTTAAACGAATTCTTCTGCCAACCTCGTATCTGATTTTAGGAGTGCTTTTTTCAATAACTTCTTTATCTTTTTCAACTTGTTCAGGGCTGCCTAAAACACTATATATAACTTTGGCGTATGAATTATCATGAGAAACTTCAACATTAACGATAGAAACAACACCTTCTAATCCTCTGATTTCTTTTCTTATAATATCAGAGATTTCTCTCATAAGTTCTTTTCTTACTCGTTCGTTTCTTAATGTCATTTCCGTTTCCTCTAAATTATCTGACTTTCTTATATATTTATTATAACAAAGAAGATAAAATTTGACTATTATAATATTATTATTTTCCTCTTAACAAAAAAGCATAACTCTTGAAAATGGTATAATATAAAATATATGGAGGTTACTATGGTCGCTAATGAAAATCAACAAATAAACTTATCAGAAAATGCTATTAAAGTTTTGGAGAAAAGATATTTGAAAAGGGATGCGAATGGTAACCCTACGGAAACTCCGGAAGATATGTTCAAAAGAGTTGCAACGACAATCACAAAAGGTGATTTAAAATATGGTGCAAATCAGACAGATATTGATAAACTGGTTCAAAAGTTTTATGACTCAATTACAAATTTTTATTTCATGCCAAATTCACCGACATTGATGAACGCAGGACGTGAACTGGGGCAGCTTGCTGCTTGTTTTGTTTTACCAATAGAAGATACTCTTGAAGGTATCTTTGAAACAATAAAAAATACTGCACTTATCCATAAATCCGGCGGTGGAACAGGTTTTTCTTTTTCAAGATTAAGACCCAAAAATGATGTAGTTCGTTCTACAATGGGTGTTTCTTCAGGACCTGTATCCTTTATGGAGGTTTTCAATGCAGCAACAGAAGCTGTAAAACAAGGCGGCACAAGACGTGGTGCAAATATGGGCATACTTAGAGTTGATCACCCTGACATTTTGGAGTTTATAAATTGCAAATCAGATACTACAAAACTGAATAACTTTAATATATCAGTTGCTATTACAGATAAATTTATGGATGCATATTTAAATAATAGAGATTATGAGCTTATTCATCCTAATACAAAACAGGCTGTAGGTAGTCTAAACGCAAAGGAAATTTTTGATAAAATTGTTGATTGTGCGTGGAGAACAGGTGAACCAGGTATTGTATTTATTGATACAATGAACTACGATAATCCGACGCCTCAAATAGGCGAAATTGAATCAACAAACCCTTGCGGAGAAGTTCCTCTTTTACCTTATGAAGCATGTAATCTTGGTTCAATAAATCTTAGTGCAATGTTGAAAGAAGAAGATGAAAATATCTCTGTTGATTGGGATTTGTTACGTGAAACAACAAGAACGGCAATAAGATTCCTTGATAATGTGATTACGATAAATAATTATCCGCTTCCGCAAATCGAAGAAATGGTTTCAAATAACAGAAAAATAGGACTCGGTATTATGGGTTGGGCAAATATGCTTATGAAATTGGGTATCTCTTATGCCTCAGAAGACGGAACAAAACTTGCTGCCCAAATTATGGAGTTTATAGACTACGAGTCTAAATGTGAATCTGTTGAGCTTGCAAAAGAACGTGGTAGATTTAAGAATTTCACAGGAAGTATCTATGATTCTGAGAATTATTTATATAATAAATTTAAAGGAAAATCTGCAGGAAAGATTTCTGATGAGCAGTGGAAAGCCCTGGACGAAGAGATAAAAAAATACGGAATCCGAAATGCAACAACAACTTGTATTGCTCCAACCGGTACAATATCAATGATTGCAGGTGTATCAGGAGGTATAGAGCCATTATTTGGATTAGTCTTTTTAAGACTAATAATGGATAATACTGAAATGCTTGAGGTTAATCCTATCTTTGAAGAATATCTTAAAAAACACAATATTTATTCAGAAGAGCTAATCAGAAAAACATCAATAGACGGTTCTGTCGCCCATATTGAGAATATTTCTGATGAAGTAAAACAAATTTTTGTGACCGCTCACGATATTTCTCCATACTGGCATGTTAAAATGCAAGCAGCTTTTCAACTTCATACTGATAATGCTGTTTCTAAAACGGTTAATTTTGTTGAATCGGCGACAAGAGAAGATATTGAAAATACCTACGTTTTAGCATACAAAAATCATCTTAAAGGAATAACTGTTTATAGAAATAATTCTCGCACCTTTCAACCGATGAACCTTGGGATAAATGAAGGGGAAGGGGTAGGGGTAAATAGTACTGATGAAGTTTCTGAAGAACCAAAATCTATATTATCTGATGAATATAATCCGACCGGAGAAATTAAAACAGTCATCTGTCCTGAATGCGGGAATAAAATTGAAATGGCAGAAGGATGTTTTATTTGTCTGAATTGCGGGTATTCAGGTTGTGCATAAATAACAAAAAAAGAGAAGATGTAATATCTTCTCTTTTTTATGTATCAAAGTGTAGATTAGTCTGCATAGCAGCTGAGGAGTTTATTATTTCTCATATTTTTTAGAGCTCTCAATTCTGTCTGACGGATACATTCTTTTGTTACCCCGTAAATGTTTCCGATTTCTTCAAGAGTTCTTTTTGAAATATTCCCAAGTCCGTAACGCATTCTTACAACATCTTGCTCACGTTCTTTTAATGTTGCAATAACAGTTTCCAAATCACGTTTTAAGTTTTCTGCTTCAACAGCTGCCAAAACATCTGTTTTTGTATCTTCAAGAATATCTGCAACATTCATTTCTTTACCGTTTTGACAATCCATACTGCCTTCGATAGAGATAGTTTTTGAATATGCAGATAAGAATGTATCAAGTTTGTCAGGTGAAATGTTCATTTTTTCTGCAACGTCTTTGTTTTTAACCTGACAGTTATATTTTCTTTCCATTTCTGCTTTGATTTTTGAGAATTTAGATAATGTTTCTTGAATATATACAGGGATTTTCATACTGTGTGATTGTTCTGAAATAGCTTTAAACATTGCTTGTTTAATCCACCATGTTGCATAAGTTTGAAATTTATATCCTAATTTCCAGTTATATTTTTCAACTGCCACCATAAGTCCAAGATTTCCTTCTTGGATTAAATCAATCAAAGGAAGTGCAGACATGTGAATTGCTTTTTTTGCAACACTGATAACAAGTTTTAAATTAGCTTGAATAAGTGTTTTTTTAGCTTCTTCATCACCTGCTTTAATTTTCTTTGCAACTTCTCTTTCTTCTTCTGTTGACAAAGATTGGAACTTAGCAATATCTCTGATGTAACGTGCTAAGTCGGAATCAGTACAAGATTTTAATACTACGTTTGTAGATGGTCTTGTGGCTTTAGTTGTTTGTTTCATTTTGATAGGTAAATTGTCAGTCATAAAAACTCCTTCGATACACAAATTTCACTTAAATACATTTTACTAATATTGGGGTAACACGATTCCACATGAAAATTGGACACACCTCTGTTGCTCTTCTTTCATAAAATCCAATTTATGTGATATACTTTTTATATACCCATAAATCTATTAAAATCAACATTTAATTTACATTTGTTTACAAATATAGAATAATTCTCATATCGACATCATACGAAATATGCTGTCAATACTGTATTATATCTATATGTAACAAAATATTACAAATGACAAACAAAATAATCAATTTTCACCTTAATATATACTTTATATATACATAAAGGGATAAACTTTTACAGGGTAAAACTTAATATAGGAAACGGTAATACATAACTAAAGTTACAATATTGCTATTCAAATAGGATAAACATAAGCGTTGAACCTATACTAGTTTTGTTGTGCAAAAGAGTATCGCTACACGGAATATCAAAAAAGGATAAGGGTATAACACATGGCAGTTGGTGCAAGAGATTTT